>NZ_AZGM01000075.1 GCF_001435935.1 Limosilactobacillus panis DSM 6035 | reverse complement strand
CAAAACTGATGTCGCGCATGACGCTTTTTCAATACGTGTTGTTATTCGGTGCTTACCTTATAAGTTAGTGCAGATGACAAAAATATTCGGCTTTATGGTTAGAATCTTTATTTTACAAAAATTAGGGATAACCATTGATAAACCAAAGATACTTAATAAATTTAAGAATGTTTTAACTACTCATTACTATTAAGTAACACGAACTTACTGTAAATTAGGTTTAATAAAGATCAGAATGTTTAAAATAGCGCCCAGCCAAAATAGCTGAGTGCCAATATCACATATTAACTTTAATCACTTCACCATCTTTGAATGTGAATTCCATGTAGCGTTTGAAGATGGTGATTTTTTCTACTAAGCGACGAACTAGTTGTTCATCAAAGTCTACTAAACCATATTTGTGAAATTCGACCAGCTTATTGATTTCATCAATGCTGTGTAGTTTTGTTTGCTTGTCAGTTTCACGACTCTGTACTTTTTCTTTTTGTTTCCGCAGGTCCATAATTTGTTGGGTCAGGGCATCGCAATTTTGATGTTGGTTGGCAGCCTGGATGAGCTGTATTTGCACTTCTTCCAGTTGCTTATCGAGTTGATCAAGGGTTGGACCTTTAGAGTTTTTGATGACCTTCATGATGTTAGCCTTGATCTGCTTGTCAGCTAACTTATGTCCTTCAATGAGCTGATTAAAAGCTTGTACAGTTGCTTCTTTGAGAAGGGGCTCTTTGACATTTCTAATCATGCATCGCCGTCCAGATTTACTTCGCTTTATTCGGCTAGCACAGCGCCAGACTGCTACCTTTTCTGGCCAATACCACATATTCCGTTGAAAAATGTCGCCGCATTTTCCACAAAAGACTATTTGGGAGAAACAATATTTGCCGTTAAGTCGCCGGTGCTTACCATTCTTAGTAGTGATCCCGTTTTGTCGTTGTTTGATGAGCTGCTGGACTTGCATGAATACCGGCTTGGGAATAATCGCGGGATGGTCGTTTTCTACATAGTATTGAGGCATGATACCGTTATTCTTGACGCGTTTCTTGCTCAGAAAATCAACAGTGTAAGTCTTTTGCAATAGAGCATCACCCATGTATTTCTCATTCTTTAGAATTTTTGAAACACCGCTGGATTGCCAGTTCTTTGTTTTACCACCAGTTAAAATACCATCAGCTTTGAGTGAGTCCGCGATTTGCTTCATACTCATCCCGTTTAGATAACTATAGAAGATCCGTTTGATGACTTTAGCTTCTTCCGGTTCAATTACCAGATTACCCTGAGCGTCCTTGGTATAGCCGAGAAAATGATTATGGTTGACGAAGACCTTACCTTGTTGGTAGCGGTACTGGATTCCCATTTTAACGTTTTGCGATAGGGATTCACTTTCTTGTTGGGCAAGAGAAGCCATGATGGTAATCAGCACCTCACCTTTGGCATCCATGGTGTTGATGTTCTCTTTTTCAAAGAAGATGGCTACATTGATGGCTTTTAAGTCTCGGATATACTTCAAACAATCAATGGTATTTCGAGCAAACCGGCTAATTGATTTAGTGACGATCAGGTCAATTTTACCGGCTTTGCAGGCTGCAATCATCTGATTAAATTGTTCCCGCTTCTTAGTGTTAGTCCCTGAGATTCCATCATCGGCGTAGATACCTGCAAACTCCCAGGTTGGTTCTTTTTGAATTAGTTCTTTATAGTGAGCCACCTGAGTTTCATATGAACTGGCTTGTTCATCATAATCAGTCGAAACCCGGCAGTAGGCCGCCACTCGGAGCTGTTCAAATGGTAGTCTATTTTTTTGCGGTTGAACGCTATTGCCTTTTTGCTGATGAGCGGGGATAATCCTCACTTTACCCAATTAAATCACCTTCACTCTCGATAATACTGTACAAATATTCTGCTTGTTTGATTGGATCGTTGTAACGTTGTTTGATGATGTCACGGTAAAAGTGTCCATCGATAGTGGCATTTTTGTTTAGCTTTTCAGGTAGCTTTAATCCACATTTCAAGATGAACGTTGCTTTGTTTGAACTGTTAACCACAATCTGTTGAACAAATTCTTGAAATACACCTTCATCAAACTCAGTAAGCTGTTTCCCTTGATGGCACCAACGTAATAAGGTATGAACATCCTCAAAGTCATTTGCTGAATCAGTATTTTGGCCATTAAGCTGTTTAATCTTTTCCTGACATTGGTAAGTGTCTTGCTCGAGTCTAGCGGTTTGGTTGACGTAGATCGCTTTATCTAATAAACCGGCATGCATCAATTCGGTGAGCGTTTCAGCTTTGTGGTCATTTGCTTTGATTTGCTTAGTTAAAGAAATCAGTTGACCATCGCTGTTGACATTAGCTTCTTCTTTCAGGCCTTCTAACAATGGCTGAAGTAAGAACTTCTTACTGTAAACTAGCTTATTTATCATATTGCAGAAGGCAGCTTTCAGACTGGCTTCAGACACTGCCTTAGTTGGACATTGCTGAGCAGATCTTAAATGTTGCTGGCAGGCCCAGTAGATTTTATGTGGCCGCGTTTGTCGTTTGAAAATCGTCCCACATTGACCACAGATGATTTTGCCAGAAAATAGGTAGTGCTGTTGATACTTATGGCTGCCAGTTTCGATATGGCGTTTTTTGACGGCTTCTTTAAGCAGAACTTGCACTCTGTTAAAGTTTTCATGGTTAATCAAACTAGGGTGATGATCTTCAATTAGATATTGAGCGAGTTCACCTTGGTTAAAATGACGATGATATTGATCGTCACGGTAGGTTTTCTGGCAGAGCATATCACCGGTGTAATTACTGTTTCGCAAGATATTAATTACAGTGTTACTACGCCATTGGCCACCACGTTTTGTTGATACCTGCTTTTGATTTAATTCTTTAGCAATTTGACTGGCTGATGTTCCACTTAGAAATCGTTGAAAGATTTGTCGTACAGTCTTTGCTTCAGTATGGTTGATAACTAAGTTGCCATCCTCAATTGAATATCCATAGGGTGCTGAGGATACATGGAATTTGCCACTAGCAAAACGTTTCCTGATTGCCCAGCGTAGATTTCCGGCAGTTGAGTGGGATTCATCCTGGGCAATACTGCTAAGAATCGATAGAAATAACTCACTGGCCATTGCTCCAGTATTGATATGCTCTTTCTCAAAGATAATTGGAATATTCAATTGCTGTAATTCCCGGACAATCTGCAAACAATCAGTTGTATTTCGTGACAAACGGCTAATTGATTTGGTCACCACGAGGTCAATCCGGTGATTATGACAATCAGTTAGTAATTCTTTTAAGGCGTTCCGCTTGGTCATCTTGGTGCCTGAGATTCCTTCATCATAGTAGATCTTAGCCAGCTCCCAATTAGGGTGGTTGTTAATGTACTTTTGATAATGGGCACGTTGATTTTCAAGACTTTCTAGTTGTTCAAAATTATCGGTTGAAACTCGACAGTAGGCTGCCACACGGAGTTGCTTGACATCATGTTGGTAACCTTGAATTTTGGTAATGGTTGACATGACAAACCTCCTTTCGTCAGTGTGGTATGTTAGCTCTAGAACCTTGATGTATCAACACTTCCTGGTCCTAATAAGGGCGGAAATGATTGTTTATTTAAGTCATCAATTTCCTTAAATTCAGTGGTTGAGATTAGACCCTTGTTGAGTAGAACTTGAATGATTTGTTTTGATTGTTGATAATGCAAATCATTCAATAATTGTTCTGAACTAATATTATTCTTTATTGATTGCAGTGGTTGATGAGTTACCGCTTGAACTTTCTTTATCATTTTTAATTACCTCCACTAATAAGCCAGCGGAAGTAGAAAAGTAAACCCTCAAATCAACTTGCTAATTGAAACAGATTCTTTAATATATAGTAAGAGGGCGAGGTCGCTACTCTGACCCTCAAGCGTGATCTGAGATACGTGTTTTATTTGAGAAGAAGTCTTGTTTGACTCCAACCACAGTTTAGGAAGAGCTAACCATCTTATATGGTTGGCTTTTTGTTATGGTAAAAGAAAAAAGCCTGCAGACCGGAGTCCACAGGCAAAAGTTACAATAATTGATTAACTCGTTTTTGAATTTGGGTGGGGTCATAGCCGGCTTGCTTCAAGCGGTTGATTCGTTCATTACCATTTCCCCAGGATCCTCGGATAACTTCGCGTGCAATTTGGTCAACTGACTTACGGTTCAAGAGACGGTTAACCTTTTCTTGGACCACCGCATAGTCATAACCAGCAGCGGTTAAGAGCTGTTGACGATCGGTACCATTACCCCATTGACCATTTAAGACTTCAACAGCTAGCTCATCAGGGTTCTTCCTGGTAACTGGCTGCTTTTTGTTAATGACAGCTGCGTAGTCAATGTAGGCATAATCTAGATCACAGTTGCCATTGACACCTGGAACAGAACCAGTAGAGGAATGTTGCCAGATTCCGTAATTACCATTGTAGTTACAACACGGACCATATTCAGCCACCCAGACAGCATAGCGTTGAGCGACGGAAGGTGAAATGTAATTTTGCAGTGGTGATCGCGAAATATACAGTCCGGCATAGCAACCGTTTTGTTCCAAAACACTACAAAAGCTTTTCACTAAGCTATCACAGAAGTTACGACCATTGGCAAACTGCCACTTTTCTTCTAAGTCAAAGTAGATTGGAAAATCAAAATGACGATTACCAAGGACGGTTAAACAGGCCCGGGCTTCATTGGCTGCATCAGCGGGAGAAACGGCATAGGAATACCAGTAGGCACCCACTTGTAAACCAGCTGCTTTGGCTTGGGTATAATGTTCTGCAAAGTAACGGTCTTCTTGGCTTGCTGACCGACCATAACCAGCTCGGATTAGAACGAATTTAACACCACTTGCTTTGACTGCATTGAAATCCACATGGCCTTGCCATTCAGAAACATCAATTCCAGAAATCATTGATGATCACCATCCTTATCATGTAATTGTTGGAGGACACTCTTTAACTTATCGGGCACAGGTAGACCTAAGCGACTGGTATTTTCTAGTAATGAAATGCCCTCATTAGAGATATAGAAGAAAATCGTAGCAGTACGGATCGCTGAACCATTCTTTAATAGGTAAATATCAAGGCAATGTGCAATACCGACCAATAATAGAATTAACACTTTGCGCGTAAGCCCACGAAAGCCAATTTCACTGGAGAGTTTATGTTCGTTAATGGCACAAAGCACTCCGGTGATATAGTCCACTACCATGAAAATGAGTAGAACATATAGAAAACCATCCAGTCCGCCTAAGAACCAGCCGAGGAAAGCCCCAATTGCACCAAAGCATGAATTAATTACTGTTAAACTAGTTGTCTTCATTCGGATCATCAACTCCTCTCGAATATTCAGCCTTAATTTCCAGATACTCATGGTTGTACTTAACGTCATCAATAAAGCCAATATTGTAGCCACGACCTTCAAACCAAATGTTGGTTTCTTCGTCAACATCATCACGGTATCGGATGATGAATGACAGTTGTTTTTCCAATTTCACCGTGACCGCTGTGTAGTATTCCTGACCGTGTAGGGCAGAAACTTTTGCCCACACATCGCCTAAGCGAACATCCTTGTACATCGACATTCCGGTATTAGGATTTTCGCCGACATATTTCTTTTTCATCAGCGTAATGCGGCGATCTAGTTCACCAATATCAGCAATCTTACTGACCCGTTTATTTTGCTGTTGCATTAAAATTCCTCCTTCCGGTAAGGGGACAAGATGGCCCGAAGAAACTTGATCATGGCATCAAAATCAGCCGTTTCCCGATATTCGTAAAGGTAAGCTACGGTATAGAGAATCGCGGTATGAATATCATCAGGGAGAGGATCAAATGCTGATAGAGGCTGACGAAGGACATTTTCGACGGTAGCAGTCGCCGATCCAATCAACTTTGTGATGAGGTCATCTTCAACAGTGTTATCAACTCTTAGGTAGGCTTTTGCTTCGGCCAAAGTAATAGCAGCCACATTTCATCAGTCCTTTCTACTTAGCAGCCATGGCAAGAGTTTTAATGGCTTCTGGGAGGATGACTTTGCCATCTACTCGTTGCGAGCCCAAGAAACCGACTTGACCAGTTACAGCATAAAGTTCATTAAGTCGTTTAAAGGTTCGACCTTGACGATCAGCAATCCAATAGTAATTGAAATCACCAAAGAGCACTGGTTTATTAGATGCGGCCATGGATGGCATGAACGGACTAGTATAAACTGGGCAATTGAGGATTCGATCTGGTTGGCCAGCTTGAACAGAAGTCTGCCAGATATATTGACCATTGTTATCCTTCATTTTGCGAATGGTTTTCACGGTATCATCATTCATTAAGAAAACAGCATTTTGACGGTATGGTGCTCTTAAGGAATAGAAAAGTTCGATCAAATCATCAAAAGTCAATGTATCGGCCTTAGCAGCTGTGGATCCCGCAGACGCACCATTAGTGTCGGTTAAGATACCAGTTGGTTGGCCAGTGCCGGTACCAGTTAGGAAGGCTTGTTCTTCAGCATTACCAAGTCGACGACCAAATTCATCAGATAAATAGGACATCAAGTCGAAGGCGGAGTCATTCAGTAGTTCTTCCGATACCTTGATCAGAGTCCCCAATTTGTGAGCACTGAGGGATACTTGACTAAATTGAGTATTAGATTCTGTGTAGGCTGCTTCTTCCTCGAGCCAAGCAGCTGTTCCTTCGCTCGCGACAACCGGAATCTTATGTTCACCGCTATTGGTTTGAATGACATGGCTGATGGTTCGCAGTACGTTGGCTTCTTGAAGCTTTTGAATCAGTTGATTTTCAAACTCATTTGGCACTAGGAAGCCACCATCTGGATCCGTACCTTCTTTTAGTGCATCAACGACCGCATGACCACGCATCATTTGCCAAAAGTTCTGCGCATAAGCATCCTGACCCTTTGGTAATTCTCCAGCAGTCGGGGTATTAGTAAGGGCTTTAGTTGTGGGCTGATTGAGTTCTGCTTCAATTTGGGCTTGCTTATGGAGCCGATCGATTTCCTTACCCAAGTTGACGACGTCTTGTTCCATCTTTTCGTAGGTAGCGTTGTCCTCAGCAGAAAGTACATCAGCTTCTTTTTGTTTAGTGTCCAGGAAATACTTTGCTTGCTTCCAAATACGGGCACGCTTTTCTTGTAATTCAGTAATCTTGTTCATTGATAAGTTCCTCCTAAATTAGTGTGATAACAAAGAAAGCCGCTTTTGCAGCGACTTTACAGAAATAGTAGATTTTGCTTTAGGCTTGAGTTTATTCAATAACACCAGGTCAGATTGCTTATCGGAATACGAGTAACAATCTGTGACATTCTTATTGTCACCCAGCATGGCATCAGCAAAGCCTAATTCGATAGCTTTATTGACGTTCATCCAAGTTTCGTTATCCATCATTGTTGAAATCTTTTCACGGGGCAGGTTGGTTTTCAGCTCATAGGCATTGATGATCGACTCCTTGGTTTCAGCTAGCATTTGCGCAGCGTGGTCGATATCTCTTTCTTGACCGCCGACAATAGTCAGTGGATTGTGGATCATTAGCATAGCCGCAGGAGCCATTGAAACAGTAGTTCCAGCCATCGCAATTACCGAAGCAGCAGATGCCGCAATACCTGAGATTTTGACATTGACTTCATTCGGGTAATTCATCAGCATGGTATAAATTTGACTGGCAGCGGTACAATCACCACCAGGGGAGTTCAGCCAGAGATCGATTGGATCCTGACTTTCATTAAGTTCGTCTTGGAATACCTGTGGTGAAACATCGTCATGCACCCAGCTATCAGGAGCAATTACCCCAGAGATAGCTAGTTGCCGCTGATCACCATTTTGTTTCCAGTTCCAGAAACGTTTCATTCTTTTGGTTCCTCACTTTCTTTGGTTGTTTGCGTGTTATAGAAATTACCGGCTTGGTTAAGTGGCAGCATGTTACCGTTAACCAAGTACTGATCACCACCTTCATCAGCAGGGATACGGTTGAGATCCTCTAACTCACGAATGTCATTAGCAGATAACCAGCCATTTTGTCGACCAATGGCATACCCATTCATCCGGCTTTCGTAATCACCACGTAGTAGTCCATCAACATTGAATTTAACGAAAAACTTTCGTTGATCATCAGCGGAAAGTAGCTGTTGATTCATAGCTTGTTCCCAGCGAATACACCAAGGGTTCAGGGTGTACTTTACAAATTCGAGTGATTGTTGCTCGATATTTGAGAAAGTCGAACGATCTAGGTCACCAACCATATGCGGTGGAACACGAAAAATTCTGGCAATTTCGTCGAGTTGGAATTTTCGGGTATCAAGAAATTGCGCTTGGTCAGGTGGAATGGAAAGCTGGTGAAAAGTCATTCCTTCCTCCAAGACAGCAATGCTGTGATTATTAGATCCCGAAAATTGTGACTGCCAACTTTTCCGAAGCCGTTCAGGATCTTTGACTACATTAGGATGCTCGAGAACACCACCAGGCGTGGCATCATTTTTGAAGAAAGTGGCTCCATATTGTTCGGCGGCCATGGATAATCCAATCGCATTCTTAGCCATAGCAATAGGGCTGTAGCCGATCAAACCATCAAATCCTAACCCTGCGATATGAAGGACTTCATCGGACAAGAGAATTACTTGTTTCGATTTATTCTTTGCCTGGTAATCATCGTAGTTGCGAGTATAGGTGTAGTAGATTTCACCGTTGGCAGCACGGTTAACGTCCATTCGATCAGGCATCAAAGGATAGAGCCCAGTGATCTCGCCTTGACCATTGCGAATGATTTGTGCATAGGCGTTACCCCACAGCAATAAATGGTTCATCATGGTTTCACGAAAGATAAAACTGGTCATTTCTGGATTTGGCGCATCATGAAGCAAAAAATAAAGCGGGTGGTTAATTGCCCGCTGTTTACCACCATCGCTGGTGTATTGATAAATATGAAGTGGTAGTTCAGCTAATCCTTCAGCCAAGACTCGAACACAAGCATAAACTGCAGTATTTTGCATTGCAGTACGTTCGGTCACATTTTGGCCAGCCATCGAACTGCCGAAGAAAAATGACATGGTGCTAGACAAGGTGTTTTTAGGTGAAGCTTTATTGGTATGGAATAATTTATTAAATAAACCCATGGCATCAACTCCTTTCAGTCCTACGCAATTACAACATCAATAGGCCTCGACCATCATAAACAGAATCACCATTATCCTCATTTCGGATAGCACGATCCAGTCCCATAATGGTGGCCACTACGCCATCAATTTTTTCGGTTGACTTAGCTTTGTCAGGTTTAATATTCCCAGCTGGGTCAGTGCGGATATAGATATTATCCATCATCCAACGCAAGACCGGATGACCGCCATGAGCGATCTTCTTTTCCAGAGTTAATCGCATTAGTTCTTTAGTTGGAGGCGTCATGTCCTTAAATCCCTGGCCAAATGGGACCACGGTGAATCCCATACCTTCAAGATTTTGAACCATTTCGACAGCTCCCCACCGATCGAAGGCAATTTCACGGATGTGATATTTCTTTCCCAGATCATCAATAAAGTGTTCAATGAAGCCATAGTGGACGACATTACCTTCCGTGGTTTGTAGATATCCCTGCTGCTTCCAAATATAGTAGGGGACATGATCACGGCGAACCCGCAAATCAACGTTATCCTCGGGAATCCAGAAGTAAGGTAGCAGGGTGTAACCTTCTGAATCATCTCTAGGAGGGAACACCAGTACAAAAGCCGTAATATCAGTAGTTGATGACAGGTCAAGACCACCATAGCAATCGCGGCCACGTAATTCATCGGGATCAACAGGAAAGGCACAAGCATCCCATTTGTCCATCGGCATCCATCGAACATCTTGCTTCACCCACTGATTTAACCGTAGTTGTCGGAAGGTATTCTCTTCAGCCGGATTCTCCTTAGCTGAATTATAAGCATCCTTAACCTTCTCCATCTTGACGGTAATACCCAGGGAGGGATTAGCTTTCTTCCAAACTTCAGGACTCGACCAATCTTCATCACGCCCGGCACCGTAAATAACCGGATAAAAACGGGGGTCATGTTTACGGCCCTTCATGATGTCGATTGCTTTTTGATGAACCTGGTAACAGATAGAGTGTTCATCATTACCGGCAGTCGTGATTAAAAAGTAGAGCGGCTGCGTTCGAGCATCGCCGGAACCCTTAGTCATGACGTCGTAGAGTTTACGATTGGGTTGAGTGTGTAATTCATCAAAAATTACTCCTGACACGTTGAAACCGTGCTTGGAATAAGCATCAGCAGATAGGACTTGATAGAAACTATTAGTTGGCTCGTAGATCAGCCGTTTTTGGGAAGCGAGGATCTTACAACGCTTTTTTAAGGCTGGGTTCATCCGCACCATATCAGCGGCGACGTCAAAAACAATGGCGGCCTGTTGACGGTCAGCAGCACAACCATAAACCTCTGCTCGTTCTTCACCATCGGCACAGCAGAGTAACAAAGCGATGGCGGTAGCTAGTTCTGATTTACCTTGCTTCTTTGGGATTTCTACATAGGCAGTATTGAATTGACGATAGCCATCTGGTTTTAGGATTCCAAAGACATCACGAATAATTTTTTCTTGCCAGTCGATGAGGTCAAAAGGTTTACCGGCCCAGGTTCCCTTGGTATGGCATAGGCATTCGATAAATGAAACTGCAAAATCGGCAGCGTCTTTGTTGTAGGCCGAATTCTTAGCCATGAACTGAGTGGGTTTATAATCTTTTAGTTTTCGCAAGAGGGCATCACATCCTTTCAGTTGTACTAAAAAAGCACTGAGAATTAACTCAATGCTTGGCTGATGATTAATTAAACTTGCCAGTTAATATCAAATTTACGTACCCGGCACGGTCAGTGGTCAAATAGTCGATTAGATCGTAACAATTATAGTAGTAAGCCAGACGCTTTACGTTTTCGACATCAAACATATTTACTTCACCGGTATTGCGAATTTGTAAAACCTGTTGGCGAATACGATCACGTTTGGCTAATTCTTCTTTGATTCTGTTCATGACTAAGTCTCCTGGTTCTTAAAAGCAGCCGATCCGGTTAAATTTTTGAGTAGCACTTTCCGTTGTGCCTTGTATTGGGGACCAATAAAACCTAAACGCAGTAGAAAGCAGCGGAAAGCATATTTTTCATTACTTTCATCACGGCGCGTTGACATAATTCGCTGGTGACTCTTTGCGTATCGCACTAACTTATCGATCAATTGTTGATAAGCTGGAGCATCATCGGTGTTAACTTCGGTGAACCAATCAAAGGTTACTTGTTGCTCATCAATTGTGAGAGGCAACGAGTTCAGTTGGCAAGCGTCTTTGATTAATTGTCCTTTTGCCCAGATTAAATGGCGTAGGTTATCTAGATCTTGGTCAGTAAACTCATTGCGGCGATATGTTATGTTCAACTTGACTGTCTCGCTGGGTGTGAATCCCTGTTGCTTAAGATGTGTTACTAATCCAGCAGGAATTTCATCCGAGGATGTTAGGATTCCATCTTTGTTAACAGTGTACTTGCCAATTTGATAAGCGTAGGTAGGTGTGTACTGATATTCGGCCTTTTGATGAGTATAGACAGCCAGCTTTGTCACCAGTTCTTTTCGCTGTCGACCGTGTACATTAAATTTGATTTCCATCTTCTGTACCTCCTTATTGGGTTATCGTATACATCACTCTGGAAGGTACAGATAGCAAGGACTTTCGACGCATTAAGCCGGCTTTTTTAGATTACTATAAGGAATTGTATGCCCATCTCTTTCCACACTGACTTCTTGATCTGAATCGACTTGTTTGATGTAGCGGTTGACGATGACATCGCAGTATTTTGGATCAAGTTCCATCATGTAACAAATTCGATTAGTCTGTTCACAAGCAATGAGAGTGGATCCAGAACCGCCGAAGGGATCAAGAACTGTACAGTTAGACATTGTCGAATTCATGATTGGATAGGCAAGTAAGGGGATAGGTTTCATTGTTGGGTGTTCCTTACTTTGCTTAGGACGGTCAAATTCCCAGATAGTAGATTCCTTTCGCCCGGTGTACCATTCGTGTTTACCATCTTTCTTCCAGCCATATAGAACTGGTTCATGCTGCCACTGGTATGGTGAACGACCAAGCACTAATGATTGTTTTTTCCAGATACAGCAACCAGATAAATAAAAGCCAGCATCTTGGAAAGCACGGCGGAAGTTAAGGCCTTCCGTGTCGGCATGGAAAACATAGATGCTGGCGTCATTAGCCATTGCTTGATTCGTATTTTGAAAAGCAGCGAGTAGAAACTGGTAGAACTTGTCGTCGGTTTGATGATCATTCTTGATCTTGCCAGCCTTGCTGGAGTAATCAACATTGTATGGTGGATCGGTTAACACGAGGTTGACCTTATGATCACCTAGCAATTTCTGGTAACTTTCTGTTTTAGTAGCGTCACCACATAATAAAGTGTGTTTACCTAAGTGCCATAAATCACCTGACTTTGAAAAGGTTGGTTTATCCAATTCGCTATCAACGTCAAAATTATCATCATGGGTGTCATCTTCGGTACCGAGAAGATCAGAGATCTCATTCTCGTCAAAACCAGTTAATGAAACATCCAAATCGCTGGCCTGTAAGTCGGTCATGAGCAGAGCCAACTTATCCTTATCCCAATCACCGCTGATTTTGTTAAGTGCAATATTCAGTGCTTTTTCTTTCTCTTCGTTTAAGTTGACGACTACACATTCGGCTTCTTCGATCCCTTCATCCAGGAGAATTTTTAATCGCTGGTGTCCTCCAACCACGCGACCAGTTTGTTGGTTCCAGATAATCGGGTCAACGTAGCCAAATTCTTTCATTGATCGTTTTAACTTTTCGTAGTCGGGATCACCCGGCTGCAAATCTTTACGTGGATTATAGTCAGCGGGGATGAGGTCTGCTATTTTCTTTTTAACAATTTTCATCAGTTCATTCCTTTCCGTGAACGGAGCAAGCGTTCCATCACATCATCTTGTGGGGTAGATCCTTGATAAGTAGTAGCGTTGTTTTCTTTAACAACCTGAAAAATTTGAAACCATAATTGGCTAGATTGCTTCATATAGTCGCGACTCATTGATACGTAAGGGGAAGCAATCGCATTCCCGGTCGTCGGGTGGCGGGCAAGAAAGCCAAATTTTGAGATACACTCTTCACACTGAATCCAGCGACTAACACTTACTGCATATTGTTCGATCAGTTGTGTGTTGACTAATCTTTCGCACCCCCGTTCAACGAGCCATTTCCAGGTTTCCTTAAAAATATCAGCAGCGTCAAACTCTAATCCATTTTTCTGCTTGGCTTTTAGGTACTCTTTAACTGGCGGCATCACATGACCTTCCAAATTAGTTGGAGTTGGTAGGTCAATTACTTGGGCGTCTTGTCCAGCTTGAATTTTATCGTGAAGTGATTTAGGTTTGCGTCCAGCACCAATTCGGGATCCACCACGGTTTGTACCATCTTTAGCCAAATCTCTCCCTCCTTCCGGCAGGGGTTAATACCCTGTTTGATTTCGCTTTTTTGCACACGAAGGCCCAGGCCCGCTCCCGCGCGAAAAATTTTTAAGGATTCGATGGCCCCCTCCGTGACTTTAGTAATGATATTGATGTGGTGTTTTGTGCCAACGATCATCCATCTGGGCAGTGATGCGGGAGTGGCATGGCTTGCATAATGCCATTAGGTTCTTGAACTCGTTGGTGCCACTGTGTTCTAAGGGCAGAACGTGATGGACCTCAGTGGCTGGGGTATATCTTCCTTGGCTTAGGCACATCTCACAGAATGGATGGTGGAGTAGGTACCTTTGTCTGATCTTTGGCCAGCCACGATGGTAGCGTGGACGACTGCGCTTTGGTCGTTGGTAACGATTGTAGTGAGAACTGACTTGCTTGGCGTGCACGTCACAATAAGTGTTGTGGGTTAGTCGCGGGCAGCCAGGGTAACGACAGGGTTTCTTGGGTGAGTAAGGCATGACACTCCTCCTTTCTGAGGGTATAAGAAAAGCCCAGCAGTTTTGCACCGCTAGGCTTCAGTGTTATAAAGCAAATGCCTTATCTTAATTTTCTACACTATCATCGTAACATGGATAAGCTGATTGTTTGTTCTGCGTTTTACCTTTCTAATGGTGGGATCCATAAAGCAAAAGGGTAAGGTGGTCGAGTGCCTTGTTCTTTCTATTGTAGGCAGTGGTCTTAGCAATGAAGTATTTGTCCATCAACAAGGTCAGTCCTTCGTTCATTGATTGATTTGGAGTGCGGTAACAAACATCCAATATGAAGCGTTCATCTCGTGAAAGCTCTTGCCAGGCTGGTTCAAACCATTTGAAGTAAAGTTGGGCTTGCTGGTACCGCTCGTTCAACTTAGTGGTTTGATCGATGCCATGAAGCAGACGATGTTCAGTGGGATTATCTTTGTTGGTGCCGCTGGGTGCAAAACCATACTGTGGTGAATTGATGCCGATCGTCTGTTCCTTAGCCAGCTTCAAATCATCCTGATAAGAATCAATGATAAGCTTCATACCATCGTAGTCTTTTAATGCAGCAATAGTGGCCCGGCGCTTGTCTAAGTAATTCCACATGATACTCATACACAAACACTTCCTTTCAAGTTGGCTTTCACTGCATTAATCAGTGCCAGCTGAGTTTTATCCTTGTGCTTCAAGGCGGCCAGGATGTTTTCATCAATCGTACCTTCAGTGATGATATGGTAAATAACCACGGGCTGACGCTGACCCTGCCGCCAGAGCCGAGCGTTGGTTTGCTGGTAAAGTTCCAGGCTCCAAGTCAGTCCATACCAGATTAAGGTAGCACCACCAGCCTGCAGGTTAAGACCATGACCAGCAGAAGCGGGGTGGATCAAAGCTAAAGGAATCTTACCGGCATTCCAGTCCTGAATGTCACGGGGTGTTTTGATCTCACGAACCTTGAAACGACTTTTAATCTGGATTAGATCATGTTTGAACCAGTAAGCTACCAAGACAGGTTTAACATTAGCAGCTTCAACCAAATCTTCAAGGGCATCAAGTTTTCGCTGGTGAATTTGAACAATCTGCTGCTGGTCGTCGTAGACACAACCATTTGCCATCTGGCAAAGTTTATTCGATAGACTGGCTGCGTTGAGGGCATCGATTTGTTTACCCTGGGTTGAAACTACTAGCTGGGCATTAAGCTCATCATAGATTGCCTGCTCACTATTACTCATTTTTACCGGAACGGTGTTCATAGTTAATGGTGGCAGATTCAAGTAGTCCTTAGACTTCATAGAAATGGTGATGTCATCAATGGCACGGTAGATACTTTGCTCAGCGCCAGGCTTGGGTTTGTAGGTAAACACTTGATACATGTTTCGCTTGTCGGGGTCAAAGTAGTTCATCCGGTAAGATGAGATAAAGCGGCCAAGTCGTTGGCCCATGTCCAGCACGCGGAATTCCGCCCACAGATCCATCAAGCCATTAGACGACGGTGTACCTGTTAAGCCAACCACGCGTTTAATCAGAGGTCGTACTCGTTTGAGAGCTTTGAAGCGTTGTGAGCGGTAAGACTTAAAACTAGAGAGTTCATCGATCACCAACATGTCGTAGTCAAAGGAATTACCAGAGGATTCAATTAGCCATTTCAAGTTTTCCCGATTGATGATATAAATGTCGACATCTTGTTGTAATGCTTTAATGCGTTGTAGCCTAGAACCAGTGACGACCGAGTAGGTGAGGCCTTTTAAGTGGTCCCATTTTTTAATTTCTTCTGGCCAAGTTTGTTTTGCCACGCGCAGTGGTGCGACAACTAATACTCGTTGAACTTTACCTTGCTGAATAAGCTGCTTAATAGCAGTTAGGGTAATGACACTCTTACCAAGTCCCATATCAAGCAAGATGGCTGCTACGGGATGGTCCAAAATAAACCGAGTTGCATATTGTTGATATTCATGCGGTTTGTATTGCATCAAGCATTCCTCCAATCTGATCAAGCTGATCGCAAACAAAGACTTGGAAACCAAGTTGTTTTAACTGGTTGAGTCTTTGCACTTGCAACGGGCGGGGATGTTTACCAGGAGCCTTCATCTCCACAAAGCCCATGTGACCATCAGGCAGGAGGACCAATCGATCAGGTACTCCGGCCATAGATGGCGAGATGAACTTTAGGCAAAGACCTCCGCGTTGGTGAGTAGCTTTGACAAAAGCAGTTTCGATTTGTTTTTCTAACATTTGTAAAATCCTTCCTAAACGTTGATATATAGGTGATTCGTCAGGGTTAATGACGGTCGTGACAGTTGTTTTACTACTCTTCTCTATACTCTTTTTTTTCTATTTTTATTCCTATATACAAGTAATGTAAAAGAGTGTCACGACTGTCATTAGGGTTGGTAAACACTGATGTATCAAGCTTTTAGAGTTTTAAAGTGTGACAGTCGATGACAGTCAACTGAGGAATTCATCAGCCTCAACTTTTAATCGCAGTCCCTTGATGAAACGACCGTTTTGTTTGTGTTGACGTTGAAAGCCAGCATTTTTGAGGGCCGTGTAAAAGTCAGTTGTGCTGCGGATATATTCACCGATGCCTTGGCAATATTCGCGATACTTTTGGTAGAGATCACCCGACTTTTGTTCATAGCTGGGATCAAGTTCACAATTCTCATTGAGAAAATGTCCTAGCCAATCGTTATCAGCGTGGTAAGCTCGTATCGCTTTGGTTACGGCAACGGGGGTGGTTAATTGGTAATTTTGCTGAATGGTTCGCTGTGCGCCTTCAATGATCCACTGCAAGACTGCCGGCCCAGCTTTTTCGGTTAGGTACTGAGCGTAGTTTTTAATATCATTGCGTTTAGCAATTTTGGCATTAAAAGGAATCACAATTAACCGCCGCCAGATTCCTTCATCGTTGCCACCTACGTGGGGCAGGTAATTGGTGTATAACACGATGGTGTGGCTGGGCGTAAAAGAGAAAGGTTTCATGTATTTCTTTTCGGCATAGATTTCATCAGTTGAACAGAGTTGCTTGACGATGGAAGTGTTCAGTCGCTTACCTTCTTCTAGTTCAGCGGAGATGATTAGCCGCTTGCCTTTGACTTCGGCCATCTCTGGTTTGACGTTTCGCCGGACACCAGTGGTCAAGGCATCAGCTGAGAGGTGACCGGTATAAGTGCCGAGTACATTAGCGATGGTGTTCCAGAAGGTTGACTTACCATTCCTCCCGCTGCCGTAAGCAATAATCAGAGCTTCCAGGTACACCTGACCGATCGCTACCAGTCCCACAATTTCTTGGACGTAATTAATCAACGCTTGGTCACCACAGAAGAAAGTAGTGAGTGCTTCTTGCCAGAGTGAAGCTCCTTGATTACCAGGAACACAGGATGTGGATTTGGTGATTAATTCATCAGCTTGAATTTCCTGTTGACCGTGCATCCCTTTCTTTAAATTGAAAGGTCCGTTGGGCGTGTTCAACAAAAACGGATCAGCATCAAAATCATTAATCTCTTTGACGAGCTTTGGTCGAGAATTAGTTAAGATCCCGTTAATACCACGGGTGCTGCGTTCCTTGAGAATGAAGGCTTCGTAAGCTTTAGCATTTTCGTAATTCTTTAACGCTGCCTGTTGTTCATCGTTAAAAGTCCGACTAGCTTTAGTTTTACCCATAGTTTGAAGCGCCTTGGCGACCCCATTGTTCTGAATTGCTTGGTAACTTTGAGTGACTCGAAGTTGGGCATCGGCTAATTGTTTATCGGTAAAGCGCTGGACTTCACCGAGAGCTAAAGGTTCCGATTCCTGCCAAACCTTCCCATCGAACCACAAAAAACCTGATTGGTTGGTATAGCAAACCCGCTCTTTGCAGTTGTTGACAAAGACATAAGATTCACCAGTATCCGAGTAATCATCCGGTTGTAGATCGTCATTGGGCTGATTGTATTCTTCAGGCGGAATATAACCTTTTTGACTAGCCATGCGCTGACCAAATTTGGTGGCACTGTGCCAGATGTTTTTTAACTCCTGCTTGCTTAGTGGCGGATTGCACTTAGCGGCTTCCTCCTGAAATGCCTGACGGGCTTCATCAGTATTGCCAAGACGCATAATGATGCGACCGGCAAAATGTGAGAGGGTTGCATTACGTTGACCTTCATGGATTGCTCCCACGTTTTGCTGAGCAAAGTAACGTTGCACCATCATAAATTTATCCACGGTTTGTGATCCTTCATGCCAGATGGCTTTAGTACTAGACACACCAAAGACAAAACGGGCCGCATCAAGCGCATTATCATCAAAATAGGGAAAGTATTCTTGAATTTCGTGTTTTAGTTCAGCATAGGTTTTAGCATCCGTAATCTCAGTAATCGGAAAGTAGACGTGAAACTTAGGCCGGGGTGCTTTATGGTGCTTGACCTTCATATTGTTTCGCGAGAAAGTAATGGCGTAGGAAACATCATCGAAATAGTTAGCAATGTTTGCAGGTTTGATCCAAGTAGTCGGATCGTCAGAATGATCGTTATCGCAGTCCATGATCAGGCAGTCAGCTTTGATGAAGTTGGCAATAGCGCGTTGGTTATTTTTAAATTGACCGCAGACATGGTCATAATGGGCAGCCTGTTCTAATTCCTGTGCGTTAGTGATAGTTTGTTGATGAGGATAGATCGTGTTGCTAGCCTGACCGGAATTAACCGCCGTCGATAAAGTAAAATGCATCTTTAGTTGGCCTCCATTTCGTTATTAAAGTAGCGGATATTTTTATTTTTACGTTTGGCTAAGCGGATGAAGTAGCGCATATCATGTGTTGGCTTACCAAATGACCAGGCTTCGGCGCATTTAGTCAGTAGCACAATGTTAATAAAAGTGGCTACTTGAAATTCCTGTGAATGGTGCAGGTTAATAAATTGAGGTAGGTAAAGCTGTGGACAAATGGGAATGCCGCCATGTTGATATACAAAACGGCAGTAAGAGCGTACTGCTTTGAGACTTGTCGAATTGCCTTTCACCACTTCGGTAAAGGGAGCGACCACAAAGATCATTGGTCGGTATTGCGGGTTCAGTTTGTCCTGACGCAGCTTGGCAATTGCCTTGGTTGCTTCTGACATAGACTCAGATCCTTTCATTAAATTAGGGACTAAAAAAGTCCTCACTGATAAGCCAGATGAGGACTGAAAGTAAACCATGAAGATTAATCTTTTTTGTAAAAATTACCGACAAAACCAGCAGCGTTCAAAATTAGACCATTTGCCCAATCAGGCACTTCAGTCATAATCTTGACCATGGTAGCGAGTGAACGCCCAGTTGGGGCTTCAATTACGGCTTCGTCATGAATATGCATTACGGCCGGGTTGCCGGCTGCTTCTAAACGGCGCATGGCTTCAGCTAAGAGATCACGACTAGTGGCCTGGACGATGTTTTCGACTAACTTAGCACCATAGGTTTCAATTCGTGACCATTTCTTGACGGTGTTAATGCCCATGAAAGTAATGGACTCACTACCAAAGCGGTTAATGCCGATCTTAGGTTGGGGATAACAAAGAGATCGACCAGAACGTAATTTTAGAAACATACAACCACTGCGGTAGGCGAATTTCATACCGTGAGATTCTTGAGGAAGGTGGGTTTTAATACAAGCTTTAGCCGCTTTATCAACGTCCCACCAAAACTGCACAATGTGAGGACTAGCATTACGCCACATTTGAACCAGTGGCGGTAATTCATCATCGGTTAGGCCAAGATTAGTGGCACCCATGGCTTTGAGCGCACCAATAGAACCGCCATAGCCCAGTGCAAGTTCGGCAATTTTGCCTTTTTGCCGGAGTTCGCCGTTGACTCCATGTTTAACAACGGGGACACCAAACATCTGGCTTGCGGATGCACAATAGATATCTTCATTCTTAGCAAAGGATTCTTGTCGCCATTTTTCATTAGATAGCCAAGCAATTACCCGTGCTTCAACCGCTGAGAAGTCAGCCACGTAGAAATGATGATTTTTGCTAGGTATAAAAGCAGTGCGAATCAATTGTGATAAGACGTCTGGCACTGAATCATAAAGCATTGCAAGTGCTGGTACGTTGCCTTGCTTAACTAATTCGCGAGCTTCTTCGAGGTCTGGCATTGAATTACGGGGAAGATTTTGTACTTGTACAAGGCGACCAGCCCACCGACCCGTCCGGTTAGCACCATAAAATTGTAAAAGACCATGGACACGACCATCTTGGCACATAGCTTTCTGCATAGCCTGATACTTTTTGACACTTAATTTAGATAACAACTGGCGGAGAGCTAATACTTGATGGACCGTGCCGGTAGTGGTTTGTAATAGCTGTGCCACTGATACTTTGGATAGTGAATCAGTTTTCTGAAACTTGAAAGCACGAAAACTAGCCGGAGCTGCGTCAGCTTCGGCTTTTCTCA
>NZ_AZGM01000074.1 GCF_001435935.1 Limosilactobacillus panis DSM 6035 | reverse complement strand
AGAAAAGCCGAAGCTGACGCAGCTCCGGCTAGTTTTCGTGCTTTCAAGTTTCAGTTGATAAGAAGACTAACGAAGGTCTTCAGCTTTACGTGCGTTTTACGGAAGCTAAGGATGGTAACCCGACAGCTGAATTAGTAGCTGATGACCAGGTTAATACTGGTTTCATGATTAAGGATGGCCAACTCGTCAAAAAGGCTTAGAAAACTTAATAAGAGGTAACAAAAAAGGTTCACTCAGCCGTTGGCTGAATGAACCTTTTAGTATGTCAATTTAGTAACCGTAACGGGTTTGCGGTGAACGATAGTACCCGGTTTCGTATGAAGAACGTGGACTGGTTTGTGACGATGAATTATTTTCATCATCTTCATCTGAGGAGGATTGGGACTGGTGACGACTACTGCTAGTTGTCACTACCATTACCGCTACCGGGATCATTGTAAGAGGCACCACCTGGCAGGATGAAGTCAGTCTTATTATAGCCGTTGTAGTTTGGCTGTGACTTGTACATCTTTGTTTCATGGTTAACCACTTTCTTTGGTTTGAGGCCAAGCTCCTTACGAACCAACTTAGAAACCCGGTTGATCTCCTTTGGACTAGCAATTTGGAAAGAAGCCCCGTCAATCATGGCGTTTTGGCCTTGGAAGTGGTAGGTCGTGACATTGTTCATGGCACTGTGATAGTTACCATACAAGGTTGCAATGTCATCGATTGGAATATTGGTCTTAACACCATCCCCAACCGCATCCATGATCTTGTTGGCAGAACTAATGGATCCGGATTTCTTAAACTTCTTGATGACGCTGGACAAGATTTGTTGCTGCCGCTTTTGTCGGCCGTAATCGTTATTTGGATCTTGGTACCGCATCCGTGAGTACTTTAAGGCCTCATTACCATTCAGGTGTTGTTTACCCTTCTTAAAGTGGTGGCCTTCGTAGGTAAAGGCGAACGGGTTATCAACCTCGACACCGCCAAGGGAGTTAACTACCTTCTTGAGGACCCCCATGTTGATAACGGCGTAATAGTCAATTGGCACGTCAAGTAATTCGCTGACCTGCTTAACTGTCTGCTTTGGCCCTCCAATAGAGTAGGCGGCATTAATTTTGACGTAATCCGCACCGTCATCGGTGTTGACACGAACTAGGGTATCACGCGGGATACTTGTCATGGTAATCCGTTGTGTCTTGGGGTTAATAGTGAAGAGTTCGATTGAGTCGGTATTCCCACCAGCGTTACCCCGGTGAAGGGCACCAACATCAGTCCCCATGGCTAGAACCGAGACTGGTTTTCCTTGTTGGAGTTTCTTACTGATTTTACCGTTACCATCACTGAAAACCCCGGTGGCCATCTTATGAACCTTGTGATATTCGTAGAAGCCACCACCGACAACCAGGATAATTAGTAGCCAGATTAGGGCCTTCATCCACTTTGGTGTGTGGAAGTGGTGCTTTTCCGGCACTGGCGGTGGGGTTGGTCGGTCCACTCGTGGCTTTTTATGATAATGATGGAATTCATGGTGGGGACGCTCAGTCGTTTCCTCATCGTGAGCGTTCTTATAAATTTGCTCCTCTAGTCTTTTTCGGTATTCTTCACGCGACTCGCGTTCGTTGTTGTTATTGTCCATAGCAAAAGTACCTCGATTTTATTTCTAACGTTACTAATATAGCAAAAAAGCGGGTGATTGTTCAACGTTAATAAGATAGCTTTAAACTTTCTGTAACTAATTTTAAATTGTATTTCTGGAAGCAATAAGTTAAAATTGCCCTGTTACAATTAAACAGGTTGATAGTTAAAAGGAGTATATGATGTCTGAAGAAATGTATATTATTATTCCAGCATATAATGAAGCGGCTAATATTGCCAGGCTAATTAAAGACTGGTATCCGGTAATTGAACGTCATAGCGGAGATGGCCATTCACGATTAGTAATCATTAATGATGGTAGTAAAGATAATACATATGAATTAATTAAAGAAGCGGAAAAGCAGTATCCTCTTTTGGAAGGACTTACAAAAGCAAATGGGGGCCATGGTTCAGCTGTATTGTATGGCTATCGTTATGCGATAAAAAATAATGCTGACTATGTTTTTCAAACTGACTCTGACAATCAAACTAATCCAGCTGAATTTGAACAGTTTTGGCAGTTAAGGAAAAAATACGATGCTGTTATTGGAAATCGTGTACATCGTCAAGATGGTATACAACGGATAATGGTCGAAAAGACATTACTCATGATTTTGCGATTTTACTATGGTGTAAAAATCCCCGATTCTAATGCCCCCTATCGGCTAATGAAAGTGGAGTTACTGAAACTTGAAAGTATGAAGACAGACCGATCCCTTGGTATCACAGGGCATATTTTAATTAACTGAAACTTGAAAGCCCTGAATTGCAATGAAATCATTGTGGTTCAGGGCT
>NZ_AZGM01000011.1 GCF_001435935.1 Limosilactobacillus panis DSM 6035 | reverse complement strand
AGAAAAGCCGAAGCTGACGCAGCTCCGGCTAGTTTTCGTGCTTTCAAGTTTCAGTCATATACACTAAGTTAGTCGTGAACAAAGGTATTGTATTGTCTGCGCTTAATTCAGAGAGTTGATCACGATAGTCAAGAAGTGAAACATACTCGCTTTCTTTTTCATAATGTTCTCTTCGTTTATTTCCAAAATACCAAAGACACATAATATAAAGAATACCCAACATGATTGTTAAGGTAACATAACCGCCATGAATAAACTTAACCAAACTTGAAATTAGAAAGATTAGTTCAATAATACCAAAAAACAAGGCAATTATAAGCGCCATTCCCTTATTTAGGTGTTTATTTAAAAATTCATGCAAAAGCACGGTAGTCATAAGCATGGTAATAGTGATTGCTAAACCATACGCAGCCTCCATTTTTTGTGAACTACCAAAGAACCAGACTACACTGATTGTTATTATACATAGTATCCAGTTAACAGTTGCAATATAAATTTGATTTTTTATATTACTTGGATGTCTAATAACCATTCTAGGTAAAAATTTTAAGCCAATTGCTTCATCGACTAAAGTGTAAGAACCCGAAATTAACGCCTGAGAGGCAATGATTGCAGCGAGTGTGGCTAGCAAAATGCCAACTAGGCGCCAAGACCCTGGGAGCATTTCATAAAAGGGATTTAAGTTCGATAAGTGTCTGTAAGCAGTGTTGCCTGCATGTCTAATTATCCAAGCCCCCTGACCTAAGTAATTTAAAAATAGGGAGCTATATACTAGTGGCCAGGTTACATAAATATTCTTCTTGCCAACGTGACCCATATCGGAATATAAAGCCTCTGCTCCTGTGGTTGCCAAAAAGATACTTCCAAGTATAAAGATTCCCACTTTGTTAACTGGACTGAAGAGTATCTTAATTCCATAATAGGGAGAAATAGCCTTCAATATCATTGGATAATTGATTAGATTAACGATTCCAAAAAAAGCCAAAAATCCAAACCATAAAATCATCACTGGTCCAAAGGATTTACCAATCACACCTGTTCCAAAATGTTGAATCATAAATAATACGAGTAGAACAACTGTTGTGATAATCAAGACGTTATGTTGAGAATTACTAAACACCACAGGGCCAAGGTGTTGTTTTTTTAATCCCTCAATGGCTGAAGTCACAGTTACTGCAGGAGTTAATGTTCCATCGGCCAAAATAGCCGCCCCACCAATCAAGGCTGGCCAAATTAACCATTTTGAATTTTTTCGAACCAATGCATATAAAGCAAAAATTCCGCCTTCACGCTTATTATCGGCTTGCATTGCAATAACAACATACTTCAACGTTGTAATGATCATTAATGTCCAAAAAATCAACGATATCGATCCAATCACGTAATCGGGAGAAATATTTCCCATTTTACCGGCGTCACCAATCAATGCATTCATAACATACAATGGTGAAGTGCCAATATCACCGTACACAATTCCTAAAGTGACAAGTGCCCCCGCAAAAGAAACACGTTCTAGTTGCTTATTCATATTTGCTTGCCCCCAACGCTAATTATTGAAATATAGCACTGCAAAATAGTAAGCGGCAGATTGTAAAGCCCTTTAGCTTATTTTGGCTAAAGAGCTTTTGTATTTATTACACCATTTTTTAGCAAAGTAACCATATTGTCAAGGGTGAATATGAGTGCTTTAGTTAACTATTACTTTTCGTCCTATTGACCCGGGCATGGGGTACCTTGAATAAAAGGTGATAGTTATTAAATACGCCTTGAACATATTTCAAATGTGTATTTTTTCATTCATTATTTTGATGGCTGGTTGTAGATGAATTACCACATGCAGTTAATGAGACTCCAACTACTAGTAACGCTGCTAACATACCTATTCTTTTCAAACTACTCACCCTAAAATCCTTTAATTTTCTTAAAATACAAGTACTTTTATTTTACATCATATGTGTAAGTAGTTGTACATATCAATAAACATATCGGTATATAAATATGGCACAACTAGGTCATAAACTTAACAGAATTTGACCCACTTTAAGGAAAAGACTGAAACTTGAAAACCCAGAATTACGGTAATTGGCCGTGATCCTGAGCTTCCTCACTATAAAAATAGAAA
>NZ_AZGM01000073.1 GCF_001435935.1 Limosilactobacillus panis DSM 6035 | reverse complement strand
AAGAGCTGCTTAGAAATTATTCAATTTATCTTATCAGTACTTCTTGACGAAGAGCCCAGAAAAGCAAAAAAAGACTGGAAAAAGCAATTGCCCTTTCCAGCCTTTTTGTAATTGTACAAATCTTACTTGAGACCGTACTTCTTGTTGAACTTGTCCACCGCACCATCGGCTTGGGTAAACTTTTGCTTACCAGTGTAGAATGGGTGTGAATCAGAAGTAACTTCAACCCGGATTAATGGGTATTCGTTACCGTCTTCCCACTTGATGGTTTCCTTTGAAGTGGCAGTTGAACCAGAGATAAACTTGTAACCAGTAGAAGAGTCTTCAAATACTACTGGATGGTAATCTGGATGAATTCCTTGTTTCATAACTTAATACGCTCCTTTTGCCATGAATCATTGCCTGAAACATAGATAATCAACCCTAACAGAATAACATGAATTAATTATCAACGCAACAGTTTAGCTAATTTTTACTGATGAATCGTCCTCAATTGCAACGTTTGCATGGAGGCGGTTGAGCTTCCACACAATCCGGTCGTAGCCGCGCAGAATGTTACCAGCGTTGTTAATTACCGTTGTTCCATTAGCCATTAGTCCCGCGATGGTCAAAGCGGCCCCGGCACGAATTTCGCCAGCAGTGACGTTAGCCCCGTGTAGGTGGTCAGTATGCTTGATCACAATGGTCCCATCATGGGTCTCAATCCGCATCCCCATCTTTTGTAGTTCAGGGACGTGCTTAACCCGCTTTGGGTAGATGGTGTCAACGATTACGCTGTCACCATCCGCTAAGGACATTAATGGCGTCAACGGTTGCTGCAGGTCAGTTGCAAAACCTGGGAAAGGCATGGTTTTAACGTGAACTGCCTTGAGCTTCGTTGTCTTCGGGACATAAATCTTATCGCTGTCAATCTGGAGGTTAACCCCCATCTCAATCATCTTACTGGTAAATGATTCCAAGTGCTCCGGGATGACGTTGTGAATCATTACCCCGTCACCAAGGGCCGCTGCCAGGGCTAAGTAAGTCCCTGTTTCAATCCGGTCAGCAATAATCGTGTGGGTGTTCATCGATTGCAAGGTGTTGACCCCCGTAATCCGGATGGTGTCCGTACCAACACCCCGAATCTTGGCACCCATGTTATTTAAGAAGGTTGCCAAGTCAATGATTTCGGGCTCACGGGCGGCGTTTTCAATCACCGTCGTCCCTTCAGCGCGAACCGCTGCCAGGATTGCATTAATCGTGGCCCCCACGGAAACCATATCCATGAAGATACGGGCCCCGTGCAGACCGTCCTTAGCTTCGAGGTGAACCGTCCCGTTATTTTCACTGACGGTTGCCCCCAGTGCCTTAAAGGCCTTCAAGTGCTGGTCAATTGGTCGCGGCCCAATGTTGTCACCACCGGGGAAGGTTAAAGTTGCACGGTGAAAACGACCTAACAGTGCGCCCATAAAGTAGTATGAAGCCCGGAGACTCTTAATGGCCTTGCTTGGAAGTTCAGCTTCGATGATTTGGGTTGGGTCAATGTCGAGAACGCCGTGGCTAAACTCTGATTTGACGTTCATTGACTTTAAAATGATCATCAGATTGTGAACATCCAAGATATCCGGAACCGTGTCAAATTGTACTGGCGTATCCGCTAAAATGGCAGCCGGGATCAACGCAACGGTACTGTTTTTTGCACCACCGATTGTAACTTCGCCCGACAGTCGGTTTCCTCCTTGAATGATCATTCTTTTCATTTCCGTGTTTCCTCACTTAAAAATAGTTAGTTTTATAATCGTTTTTATCTTGTTAAGTATTGCTATTAAACAATCAATAGTAATGATAATTAATTGTTTATTAAATTACAACCTTTTCCGGATAATCTTAAGGAAATTAAAAGGGAGCGGGCTCCTATTTCCCCCGCTCCCTTTAAGAATTATTTTTCAAGATTACTTTTCACTGGCGGCTGCTTTAATAAAGGCAGCAAACAGTCCCTCTGGCCGGTTTGGTCGTGACAAGAATTCTGGGTGGTACTGGGCAGCAACGAAGAACTTCTTCTTTGGTAGTTCCACCACTTCGACCAAGTTCCGGTCCGGGTTGATTCCTGAAACAACCAGGCCGTGGTCTTCCATCTCTTGCCGGTAAGCGTTATTAAATTCGTAACGGTGACGGTGCCGCTCACTAATCATGGATTTATTGTCGTAAGCAGCAGAAGCAACCGTTCCCGGCTTCAGCTTGCATGGGTAAGCACCTAGTCGTTGGGTTCCACCCATGTTTTCAACATCTTCCTGGTCCGCCATCAGATCAATGATGTTGTGTTCCGTATTTGGATCAAATTCGGTCGAGTTAGCATCCTTGTAACCAAGGACGTCACGGGCAAATTCAATGCAGGCGGTCTGCATCCCCAAGCAGATTCCTAAGTACGGCACATCGTTTTCCCGGGCATACTTAATTGCGGTAATCATTCCTTCAATTCCCCGGCTCCCAAAGCCACCGGGTACCAGGATCCCATCGTAGCCCTTCAAGGTGTCGGCAACGTTATCAGGAGTGATGTTTTCCGCATTAAAGTGGTCAATCTTCACCTTGGCGTTAACGGGATAGCCGGCATGGCGGAGGGCCTCGTTAACGGAAATGTAAGCATCCTGCAGGTCAGTGTACTTACCAACCATGGCAATCTTAACTGTCTTGGTCAGTTCGTTTTCAATGTGGTTGACCATGTTGGTCCATTCCCGCATATCGGCAACTGGTGCATCGATGTTGAAGTGGTCAACAACCAACTGGTCCATCCCCTGCTTTTGCAGGTTCAACGGAATCTCATAGAGGGTGTTGACATCTAATGATTCAATTACCGCCTTCGGGTCAACGTCACAGAAGAGGGCGATCTTCTGCCGCATCTCGTCGGTGATTGGCTTTTCCGTCCGGACAACCAGGATGTTCGGCTGAATCCCCAGGCCGCGAAGTTCCCGAACACTGTGCTGGGTTGGTTTGGTCTTCATTTCACCTGCAGCCCGCAGATACGGAACCAGCGTGGTGTGAATGTATAAGACGTTCTCGGAACCCACTTCTTCACGCATCTGCCGGATAGCTTCCATAAATGGCTGGGATTCGATATCACCAACGGTCCCCCCGATTTCCGTAATGACGACTTCCGCGTCCTTACTTTCACCGGCCCGCTTGATCTTGTCCTTGATTGCGTTGGTAATGTGGGGGATAACTTGGACCGTCCGTCCTAAGTAGTCACCACGCCGTTCCTTGCGCAACACTTCGGAGTAGATTTTACCAGTAGTGACGTTTGAGTACTTGTTCAGGTCATTATCAATAAACCGTTCGTAGTGACCGAGGTCCAGGTCGGTTTCGGTACCATCATCAGTAACGAACACTTCACCGTGTTGGTATGGGCTCATCGTTCCGGGATCCACGTTAATGTATGGGTCAAACTTCTGAATTGCCACCTTCAGGCCCCGGTTCTTCAATAGGCGACCCAATGAAGCAGCGACAATCCCCTTTCCTAAGGATGAAACAACCCCACCAGTTACAAAAATGTATTTCGTCATTGCTTTTACTACTCCTTTGTTTTAATTGTAGGCGGTTATAAATACAGAAAAGCTCCCTATTTCCGTTGAAACAGGGAGCTTACTTATTTACGAACTTCATAGCCTGTATTTTACAGGCGCCCAAGAAAGATAATACAGGGTCACCGTAAAATAGTCAAGGGAGACGCTTAAGATTTATTCGTCATCATCGTCATCATCGTCGTCATCGTCTTCGTCATGCAATTCAGACAGTTGATCTTCGATGTTGTCGTCTAAATCGTTATCGTCGTCGTTAAAGTCGTCGTTTTCTTCATCGTCATCGTCGTTGTCATCCAGGTCTTCATCTTCTGGATCATCATTGTCGTAGTCGATGACGTCATCGTCGTCATTGGAGTCTGCCAAGAAGGCGTTAACCTTACGACGCTTCTTCTTTGGCCGGTCTTCTTCGTCCTCATCGCTTTCACCAACCGTGGCTTCGTCGATGGATTCGAATGGGTACCATGCCCGCAGGCCCCAGGTATTGTCACCAAGGGAAATAAAACTGCCGTCGATGTTCAAATCAGTGTAGAACTGGGCGAGCCGTTCACGGATTTCCTCATCGCTCTTGCCCAGGTATTGTTGAATTTCATTGGTCAGGTCAACAAACGCCATCGCTTCTCCATGGTGAGCTAAGATAGCGTGCGCCACCTCAACCATTGAAAGTTCTGATTTGTCTTGGCCGTCAAAAACCTTTAATTCCAAATTGGTGCACATCCCTTCAAAAAGTCTAAACTACATCTTACAATATTAGGCCCTAAATTGCAATTGAAGTTGGTAATTTCCCACTTCCTGGCCCCCGGTTTTTAGAACATAGTCCACGTTGAGGTGCCCCGCGGGAACAGCCAGGTCCAAGTCCTTTTCCAGCCGCTTAGTAACAACACCCAGACGGATCACCCCGTACTCAGTCCGGTAGCGGGTGACCGTCTCCTTTTCCTGGTCAAATTCAAGCTGGGTCCGCATCACGCCTTCGCGGTGGAGGTGGACCTGGTTGTCTAAGCAAAATTGGACCGGGGTGGCCTGCCCATTTTGGTGTTCGACGTAGCGTAAGTAGTACTTTCCGTTCAATTCAACAAAGTTGCCGTCCTCACTGAAGGTGAAGTTTTCCTGCTGACCGTCCTGGTGAATTGTCGTTGTCAGCTTAACTTGTACCGGCGTAATTTTCTTGATAATCCATCGCGCCCTTTCTCTATCCGTAATTTTCCTCCCAATTATACTTGAAATCGACCGAAAAGGTGACCAAAAGCCATTAATTTCTGCCGGTTTCTTGTATAATAAATTGTATAAAGAATAAGAAAAGAAGATTGTTAATCATGAATGACTTTATCAAGCAACCAGTTGCTGAATTTGACCAGCCACTGGTCCCTAAAAATAACACCACATCCTTTATCTATACTAACGCCCTCCTCCAGTCGAGTAAGGAAATGGCCACCCCCCTCCTCCACTTTTGGACCCTTGAAAAGACCGTCATCCTGGGGCTCAAGGACCAGCGCCTCCCCCACCTCGACCAGGCCTTAAAGGTTTGCGAACGGCATGGCTACCACTACTTTCTCCGTAACTCTGGTGGCCTTGCCGTGATCAGTGACGATGGCATCCTGAACTTCTCCCTCTTCTTCCCGTGGCACCTTGAAACGCGCCAACTGACGATCGATGAGGCCTACGAACGAATGATCACCGTCATCAAGGCCGCCTTTCCTGAATTACAAATTGAAACCGGAGAAGTCACCCACTCATACTGTCCGGGGACCTTTGATGTCCACGTTAATGGGCAAAAGATCGGTGGCATCTCTCAACGGCGCAACATGGACGGGGTTGTCGTAATGCTTTACCTCGGGATCAATGGTCCCCAGATGACCCGTGGGGAACTAGTTCGCGACTTCTACGATGCTGGCCTCAGTGATGAAGAAAACAAGTGGCGCTTCCCTGATGTTTGGCCGACGTCAATGACAACCATCAGTAGCCTGCTTGGTCATGAGGTCACGGTGGCCGATGCCAAGCAACGCCTGCGCGACGTCTTTCCCCACCACCAGCAAGCCAAATTTGACCAGCTGATGTGGCAGGCCGACTTCATCAAGTCCTTAAATGATGAACGGATTGCCATCGGTAAGCTTCAGCAGCGACTTTCAAAGGAGAATTAGTGTGCAAGAATTTTATCGGGAAAAACTCCCGCGTGAGAAGGTCTTTCGGGACCCCATCCACGGGCAAATCATCGTTGACAACCAAATCATCCTTGACCTGATCAATACACCGGAGTTTCAACGTCTCCGCCGGATCAAGCAACTTGGCACCTCATCGTTTACCTTTCACGGTGCCGAGCACTCCCGCTTTGGCCACTGTCTCGGCGTTTATGAAATTACCCGGGAAATGTGTAACTACTTCCAACGTAACTACCCCCAGCAAGTGCCTGGTGACGGCCTGTGGGACGATAGCGAACGACCGGTCGCATTGTGTGCCGCCCTCCTGCATGACCTTGGCCACGGTCCGTATTCCCATACTTTCGAGCACATCTTTGCTACCAACCACGAGCAGATCACCCGCCAGCTCATCACCAGTCCGGAAACCAACATTAACAAGATCCTGCGCCGGGTTTCGCCCGACTTTCCCCACCAGGTAGCCAGTGTGATTGACCACAGCTACCATAACCAGCAGGTTATTCAGATGATTTCCAGTCAGGTCGACGCTGACCGGATGGACTACCTCCAGCGGGACTCTTACTACACCGGGACCAACTACGGTAAGTTTGACCTTGACCGGGTTCTCCACGTTATGCGCCCCGTCAAGAACGGGATTGCCTTTGAGATCTCGGGGATGCACGCGGTGGAGGATTACATCATCAGCCGCTTACAAATGTACTTACAGGTCTACTTCCACCCGGTCTCCAGGGCAATGGAAGTCATCCTGGACCACCTCTTAATGCGGGCAAAGTACATCTACGAGCACCCCAGCGATTTTGAACCGGAATTTACCCCGCACATGCTGATGCCTTTCTTCAACCACCGGTTCACACTTGATGACTACCTCGCCCTCGACGACGGGGTCTTGACGACCTACTTCAACCACTGGACCCACTCGCGCGATGACATCTTAAGCGACCTGGCCAACCGTTTTCTGAGTCGACGACCCTTCAAGTCCGCTATCTACGACCAGGATTCAGCAAAGTTTTTACCACAGTTGCGCGACCTGATCCAAACGGCAGGCTTCGATAGCCGCTACTACACGGCTGTCAACGATAGTTTCAAGCTTCCCTACGACACCTATAACCCGAAGGCCTCCAAGCCCCAGACTCAAATTGAACTGCTCCAGCCTAACGGTGACTTTGTTGAGCTGTCCCAGGTCAGTACTTTAGTGGCGAGTGTCTCCGGGCGGGAAGCCGGTGACCAGCGCTTCTTCTTCCCGAAAGAGATGTTAGAGAAACACCAGGATATCGAAATTTTCGAGCCAATTTACGAGAAATTCCAGAGCTATATTAAAAATAACCACATTGTCGACCCGGAAAAGTAGCCCGGGCCTGCTTTTTAGTGACTAACGGCATTTAAAATTGAAAAGGAGAAATTAATAATGGCAATTAAAATGGTAGCAATTGATATCGACGGTACGTTAATTAACGATAACCGCCAGATTACCCCTAAGACTGTCGCCGCAATCAAAAAGGCCAGCCAGCAGGGAATTAAGATTGTCCTCTGCACTGGGCGGCCAATGACTGGGGTGCGGGCCTACCTTGACCAGTTGAGCCTAGCTAACCGCGAGGATGAGTACGTTGTCAGTTTTAACGGGGCCCTGGCGCAAACCACCAGTGGCAACGTCATGGTTGACTACAGCATTTCCTTCAACGATTATGCGGACTGGGTCAATTACTGCCTCAAAGAAGGGGTCCACTCCCAAATTGAAACACGAGATTACATCTACACTACCAACCAAAACCTTAGCTACTACACCATCTACGAATCTGAGCTGGTCAGCATGCTGGTTCGTTACCGTTCCCTCGATGAAATGGCCCGCATTCAGGACCAGTACACAATTGCCAAGGCGATGATGGTGGACGATAAGAAAAAAATTGATCAAGCCGTTAAGGACCTTCCTGAAGAACTTGCCAACCGCTTCTCAATTGTGCGGAGTGAAGACTTCTACCTTGAATTTATGCATAAGGAAGCCAGCAAGGGCAAGGCCCTGGACCGGCTCAGCAGCGAACTGGGGCTTACCGCCGATGAAGTGATGGCATTGGGGAACGCCCAAAACGATAACTCAATGCTTGAATTTGCTGGGCTCGGGGTGGCCATGGGCAATTCAGTCGATAAGGCCCTCGCCGTGGCGGACGTTGTTACCGGTGATAATAACCACGATGGAGTCGCCCAAGCAATTGAAAAGTACGTCTTTTAAAGTAACTAACTACTAAAAGCCACTCTCCGTTGGCATGATACCAACGGGGAGTGACTTTTGCTTTAAAAACGGTTCGGGACCGGACCCGTTAACGACGCCAGATTTTTCTGGACCCTCTGACCACTCGCCAGGTCATAGAATGTATACTCGCCACGATAACGGTCGATGACTGCCTGGTAGTGGGTGTAACTGTGGGCGTGGCGTTGGTTATGGGGCACCGTGACGTCCTGCAGAAAAGTGCGCAATTGCTGGGGAGTACTCGGTCGTCCTCGCCACCGGGCAAGGGCAGCCCGCTTAAAACGGTCCACAGAGTTTCCACCCTGGGGTCCAGGCTGAAAATAGGTCTGCAGCCGGTGAATGGTCGCCCGGCTAAACTGGTGGCCCGCTAAGCCCAACATTGCATTTAAGTGACCAACTTGCTGGTCAAGGTCAGGGGTATTGGTAAACACGGCCGCGGGGTTAAGACGGGCCCGTAGTCGGCCGTTGAGGGGCTCAATCACATAGGTCCCGCTCCCGTCCATCAGTAACCAGTGAAAGGGGTACTGTTGCCTATCAAACCACGGCTGGCCAACAACCGAAACCTGGTCTAATTCTGCCAAGACGGCGGCCACCGAATCATGACTGTCCAGGACCCAGTTAATAAAGTCCTGGGGAGTAAGGGCCAGCGTTTGGGGGCGCACCCATTCCTGGTAGTCCGCGGCAACGGGAAAGAAGAGCTCCGCACAGACTAACCCGGCATCATTAATGCCGTCACCAATCAGGTAGTGACCATCAAAGTAGCGCATCCCGCCCAGAATACGGTGGTGGTTAATCACCACCCGGTGCCCAATGGCCGGTTGCCACTGGTAGTCGACTGGGAGGTAAGTTAACTTCCATGGTGTTCGTGGCGGAAAATCCATTGTCCGGCCAAAAAGTCGTCCTGTCGTAATTACTGTACACATTTTATTTTCCCCACTTTTCTTTGGCCTAACAAAAAAGGGAGCCCAACAAACGTCGTACTCCCTTAATATTCGTCCGTAAATTAGCTCAACTTGGTAACGGCACCAGTCTCGCTGTTGTATTGGTAGAAGCCGACCATATTTGAAACAGTGTTATCACTGTTGTTCCGCCGAACTTCAAACTTGTAGGTGTTACCAGACTTACTAGTGGTAATAATTTGGTAACCCTTTTCGCCGCTAAAGCCCATCTTATTGGCAAATTCAACCACCACATCATCAGTCGTCTTCGCGGTAGCGGTCGACGATGAGGAAGCGGCACTCTTGGTAGCACTGCTGGTTGTAGCCGCACTATTGGCATTCTGGCTCGTGCTAGTGCTGCCCTTTTGAGCGCTATCAATCTTATCTTGCAACTCGGAATATGCATCGCGCATTGCCGGACTAGTTGACTTTTGTTCCTTTAGATTATTAGAAGCAGTAGCATAGTCCCCATTCCGGTATGCCTTGCGAGCACTCATGTAGTTTTGCAAATCAGTAGCAATATTGTCGGCCTGTGTTGAACGATTATTGGTATTGTTCAAACGGTCATATGCGCCCTGGTAGTCCTCGTTACGGATCAACTTGTTAGCAGCACGGTATGCACTGCCCGATGTGGTCTCCGAGGACCGTACAGATGAACTTGTCGAAGAAGTACTAGATGTTGCTGAGTCGTGGTTACCACAAGCAGCAAGCGTCAGTGCGATTGCCACCGCAGCCGTCCCAGTAATCATCTTATTAAATAGTTGCTTTTTTTGCATTTTTATCCTCCTTCGCTACTGCCCATTTTATTATATCATGGATTGGAATTCTCTCCAAAATCTTAAGAGAATCAACACGAATATTAGAAAACGAAGGGTCCCAAAACTTGGCAACGCCATTTTGGAATCCTTCGTTTAATATCTATGCCTTGGCACTTTGAAAAACCTGCTTAAACAGCGGACTGACTGGCCGGTTTTCGTTGATCCGCTTAATTGCTGCCGCAATCAGTGGGGCCACGGAAACCTGCTTGATCTTCGCAATTTGCTTTTCAGCTGGTAACTTAATCGAGTCCGTCACAACAACTTCCTTCAGTGGGGACTTTGAGAGACGCTCGATGGCTGGACCGGAAAGAACCGCGTGCGTACATGAAGCGTAAACTTCCTTTGCGCCCGCATCAATCAAGGCTTGGGCACCAAGGGTAATCGTCCCGGCAGTATCAATCATATCGTCAATCATGATACAAGTCTTGCCCTTAACATCCCCAATGATGTTCATAACTTGGGCAACGTTAGCCCGTGGCCGCCGCTTATCAATGATAGCAATCGGTGACTTCAAAAATTCAGCCAGTGCCCGTGCCCGGGTCACCCCACCGTGGTCTGGAGAAATGACAACCGCGTTGTCGGCGACCCCTTCATTGATGAAGTATTCAGCCAATAGTGGTGCCCCCATCAGGTGGTCAACCGGGATATCAAAGAATCCTTGAATCTGGGCGGCGTGCAGGTCGAGAGCAATCACCCGGTCAACACCGGAATTTTGTAACATGTTGGCAACCAACTTGGCAGTGATTGGTTCCCGACTCCGTGCCTTCCGATCTTGCCGTGCGTAGCCGTAGTACGGCATCACAACGTTAATGGTCTTGGCGCTGGCCCGCCGTAAAGCGTCAACCATGATCAAGAGTTCCATTAAATTGTCGTTAACTGGTGCAGAGGTTGATTGAAGAACGTAAACGTTGTCCCCCCGGACACTCTCTTCAATGTTAATCTGAATTTCACCATCACTAAAACGGTCGACAGATAACTTACCAAGCTCAATCCCCAGGTGCTGGGCAATCTTTTCCGCCAGCGGTCGGTTTGAGTTTAAGGCAAACAATTTGAAATTAGAATCAATATTAGACTGTGTCATTAGATCCTCCGGAAGTTTAAGTGAGTCAATTATCTACCTCTTATGATATCGACCCCAGAATTAAAAAGCAAGCAAAAGTGAAATTACCACGGTAACTTCTTAGCGTAATCCTTCTTATTGGTCTGCCGTGACCGGGCAATTGCCATGTCATACTGTTCCGTACTGTCAGTAATCGTGGAACCGGCCGCAATAAAGGAATCCTTGGCAATGTTAACGGGAGCAACCAGGTTACTGTTGCTGCCGATAAAGGCGTGGTCCCCAACATTGGTATGGTGCTTGTTGGTTCCATCGTAGTTGACAAAGACGACCCCACAACCGACGTTGATATTCTTACCCAAAGTGGCGTTCCCAATGTAGGTCAGGTGGCCCACCTTGGTACCGGCACCGATGTAGGCCTTCTTAACTTCACAGAAGTTACCGATGTGGACGTTTTCACCAATCTCTGCTTCCGGACGCAGGTGGCTGTTCGGACCGATGTCACTGCCGTTGTGCATTTCTGCACTTTCCAGCGTTGAGTAGGTAATCTTGACCCCATCGTGGATGGTCGAGTCCACAATCCGTGAGCCTGCAGAGATGTAGCAGTCCTTGCCAATTACGGTGTGGCCCTTGATAACAACGTTTCCTTCCAGGACAGTATCGTTACCAATCTGGACATCAGCATCGATGTATGTGGTTGCCGGGTCAATCATGGAGACCCCTTCTTGCATCCAGTGCTTGTTGATCCGCGCCCGCATTACCTTGTTGGCCTTGGCCAAAGCAATCCGGTCGTTAACCCCCATTGATTCTTCAAAGTTATCCATCTTGTAGGCGGTGACGATTTCACCCTCCTGTTTGAAGATCCCAATTACGTCGGTCAGGTAGTACTCACCCTGAGCGTTATCATTCGTGATTTTGGTCAGGGCTTCGAAGAGCTTCTTGTTGTCAAAGCAGTAAACCCCGGTATTGATTTCCTTGATTGCCCGCTCTTGAACATCGGCATCCTTTTGTTCAACGACCCGCTCAACAATACCGACGTTGTCCCGGACAATTCGGCCGTAGCCGGTTGGGTCCGGGGCCACTGAAGTTAAGATCGTTACGGCCGCGTGTCGCGATTCGTGGTATTTAAATAGCTTTTCAAAGGTATCTGCAGTAAACAGCGGGGTATCACCGCTAACGATAATTGTTTCCCCGTCTTCATTAGCAAGCAGGTCCCGGGCTTGCATTACCGCGTGGCCGGTGCCTAGTTGCTGACGTTGCAAGGCGTAACGGGTCCGGTGACCCAGTTCTTCCTTAACCGTGTCGGCCCCGAAACCAACAACCGTGACGATCGTGTCGATGTGGGCCTTTTCCAGTTGAGTCAAGACGTGGTTAACCATTGTCTTTCCACAAACCTGGTGTAAGACCTTATGGAGCTTGGAACGCATCCGGGTCCCCTTACCAGCTGCTAAAATAACTGCATTTCTCTTTACCATTCTAATTTTCCTTTCCGAAGACATTTTCCATAAAATTACCAGGACGTGCGGTGATGGTCTTTTGATCGCCATCTTCTGCATCAACCGTGACTAATGACGTGCAATCATCAACTAAGCGGTGATCACTATTGCTGCTTTCAGCCAAGACGGTCATCCCCACCAGGTTGGCATCGAATTCCCTAATCAAGGACGCCATCCCGTTCAGGGTTCCGCCACCCTTCAGGAAGTCATCAACAACGACGACGTTGGCCCCTGCCGACAAGGTCCGCCGTGACAGTTCCATCTTCTTAATCCGCTTGACTGATCCTGAGACGTAGTTAACACTCACCGTCGGCCCTTCGGTAATGTGGGAACTATTCCGAACGATCACAAACGGCTTGTTCATGTACATTGCCGCGCTCTGGGCAATCGGAATTCCTTTGGTCTCCACCGTCATCACTACGTCGACGTCCTTATCCATGTACTGAGTCGCAATTATCTGACCCACTTGGTGGAGGATGTCCGGCCGGCCAATCAGATCCGACAGGTAAACATAGCCGCCGGGAAGAAAGCGGGAGTCATCGTTGACCTCGTTTACCAGGTTAGCGATTGCCTTTTCCGCGTTCTCCTGGGAGTAAAAGGGCGCTAACACAGCACCACCACTAGCACCGGGGATAGTCTTCAGACGTCCTTCTCCCCAAGTCTGGAAGGTGTGCTTGATAATACTCAAGTCCTCACTGATTGAGGATTTTGCCGAACCATAGCGTTCACTAAAGAACTTAAGCGACACTAATGTTCGGGGGTGTTCTAGTAGGTAGCGGGTCATATCGACCAGCCGGTTGCTTCTTCGTACTTTCATAATCGTCATTGTCCGCCTTTCCAAAAGGATTAATTCATAATGAATTTTACCATAAAATGTTCGGCTTTTCTGAATTATTTCCAAAAAAGCCCGCGTTGGCAAAGTTTTTTGCTGACGCGGGTTTAACCAATTTTAGTTTGCTTCAATGAAGTTCTGGTATAAAAGGGCAATGACGTAAATGATGACCTCAATCACGGCGATGAAGAAGCTGACCGGCCAGTTGGTCAAGTAGCCCAACAGTAGTCCGGCCCAGGTTCCCAGAAGGGAGAAGAGGATTGCGAGCCCCATCATCTTCGCGACACCATGGGTGAAGTACTTGGCGCTGGCTGCGGGAATCGTTAGCAGAATGAAGATCAACAGCGAACCAACGATCTGAGCGGCCACACTGACGCTCAACGCCAGGAGGAGCAAAAAGACGACCGAAATAACCGTCTGGTTGAACCCACTCACCTGCGCCCCAACCTCGTCAAAGGAAGAGAACTTCAGTTGGCGGTAGATCAGGACGGTAATTGCCAAAACTACCGCCGACAAGATAATCAGCTGGTGAACTTCACTGGCACTAATCCCAACCACGCTCCCGAAGAGGATGCTGGTCGCGGAACTGGCCGTCTGGCTGCTGAGGGAAAGGAAAAGGATCCCCAGACCGATGAACAAGCCCGACACCGCACTGATGACCGCCTCCCGCCGTGATTCCTTAATACTCATCTGCCCCACCAAAACGGAGCTGAGCATGGTAAAGAGAATCATTCCGTCGAGGGGTGCCCAGCCAGCAAAGACCGCAAAGGAGGCCCCGGCAAAGCCAATTTCCGACAGGGTGTGGGTCAGAAAGGACAGTTGGCGGGCAACCACAAACACCCCAATCACCCCACTGACGATTGCAATAAAGTTACTGGCGACAAAGGCGTGCCGCATAAAGGCAAGACTTAGCATTCTTCTTCCCCCTTTACAATCGCTGCAAGTTCGTTAATCGACCCCGCCGTGTACCCGTCCGCTTGCATGTGGAGGTAGCGGGTGCCGTACCGTTGGGCAAGGTCCCAATCATGGGTAATGAACATCACACTGAGGCCGTCCTCTTGAAAACGGGCCACCAGGTCCAGCAGACTGTACTTCATCTCGTTATCCAAACTAGCGGTGGACTCGTCTAAAATCAGGAGGCGGGGGTTGGTAAGCAGGGCCTGAGCAAGGTAGGCCCGCTGCTTTTCCCCACCGGAGGCGAGACCTAGGGGTCGTCCCGCAATTTTAGTCAGGTCGGTGATCCTAATGATCCGGTCCAGGCGGTGCCGCTCCTTCTTCGTCAGCCATGGCCACCGCGACTGGCGGCTGTTTAAAGCCACAAAGTCACGAATTGATAGAGGATATTCCTCATCAAGGTTCCGGAACTGAGGCACGTAGCCCAGGCGGGTGTCCTTGGGGATGTTAATCGTCCCCTCCTTAGGTTTAATCAGTCCTAAGAGGGCCTTTACAAGGGTCGTCTTTCCCACCCCATTTTCACCAACCACGACAAGAAAGTCTCCACTGTTGATGGTAAAACTGAGATTACTAAAGACGGTATGGTCCCCATAAGCGACCGTTAAGTCATCTACTGATAATACTGCCATTATCGAATCTCCTTCTGCTGAATCTTGGCGAGTTCTTGGTATTGGTCAATCATCCACTGCTGGTAGGTCTTCCCATTGGGCTTTGATTCCGTCACTTTCAAGACCGGGACGTCATGCTTGTGGGACAGCTGAACCATATTATTAATCACATGGTCGTCAGACTGGGCGTTCTCCACAAAGAAGGCAATTCGGTGGTTAATGATGGCGTCTTGGAGGTCCTTGACGTCCTGTGGTGAGGGATCATTACCGTCTTCGGTTGCCTTCGCGAAGTGGCTGTCAACCACCTGGTAACCAAGGTTATTCAAGGCGTAGTCAAAGACGGGTTCGCTGACGGCAACTGCCCGCTGTTGACCGACGTCCTGCTTAACGTGAGCAATCTCCTTATCCAGGGGCCGTAACGACTTAAGGTACTTCCGGGCCTGGCGGTGGTAGTAACCGGAATGATCAGGGTCCATTCGTGAATACTGATTGGCAAGTTCCTTTGCTAACTTCTTCATCGTGGTTGGCTGGTACCAAACGTGCTCGTTGGCCCCCGCCTGCTCGCCGGCAACCTGACGACCGACATCAATAACACGGAGGTTATGATTTCCACTGGCTTGGGTCATCCTGGTCAACCAGTGGTCATAGCCAAGGCCATTTTGAATTACCAGATTGGCCTTCCCCATCAGTTGTGATTGCTGGGTGCTCGGCTGGTAATCATGGGGATCAATTGAGGCGTTGTTGATCACTGAGGTTACCTGGCCATACTTCCCGGCAACTTGCTGGGCGACCTCACCATAAAAATTAAGGCTGGTGACAACCCGAATAGGCTTCTGTTCCTGGTGGCCCTCCTTAAGTGGCAGGCAGGACAGTACCAAAATGACCACGAGAACGCTCACCAACGCACCAACACCGGTCCAATACTTCTTCATTGCGTAGTTCTCTCCTAAATCGTAACGATTACTATTTATAATAAAACTATCTTAACGAAAATTGGCCCGCAATGCAAGTTTATCGAAAAAAACAAGAGTACGGGAACAAACCCGCAACTTGTTCCCGCACTCTTTTAGTTTTCAAATTTAATTATTGGTCATCCGGAATACTTTTTCCGGCCTGCACATTATCACAACAGGGTCACCACATGGACATCACGGCAGAAGCCCCGGATACTGTTTTGAATCCGCTTGGCGCGCGATTCGGTGTGGCAAATGGCAAAAACAGTTGGCCCGGTTCCACTCATCTGGGCAACGTCGGCCCCTAGCTCGACCATTTTTTCCTTCAACCGCTTAATCTCCGGGTAAAAGCTCATCGTGACCGGTTCAAGGACGTTTCCCATGTACTTGGTTGCCGTTTGCCAATTCTGGGCCCGCAGGCTGGCAAGTAACTGATCGTTATCTAGGTGGTCAATTTTTTCGTAATTGATCTGCCGCAAAATCTGGGGCGTTGAAACGCTAATCTGTTGCTTGGCAATCACGACCCAGTAGTGGGGTTGGGGTGGCAATAGTTCAATCTTCTCACCGTGGCCAGAGACGTAGGCCAACTGACTATAAACACAGTAAGGAACATCGGAGTCAATTGTGAGGGCAATCGTTGCCAATTCCTGCTTTGAAAGCCCCAACTGCCACATACTATTAAGGGCGCGCAGGACCGCGGCCGCATCTGAAGACCCCCCACCAAGGCCGGCAGCAACTGGAATGTTCTTCTTAATATTAATTGTGACCCCTTCCTTACAGTGGAAACGGTTGCGAAGAATATGGGCCGCTTGATAGGCAAGGTTCCGCTGGTCGTTCGGTAAGAAGCCACTATTGGTGTACACCTTAATCGTTGCTGGCCGCCGGTGGGTCTCAACGGTCACGTAGTCAGCCAAGTCGGCCGAGGTCATCACCATGTCCCAGCGCGGTGAACCGTCGAAGTAACGCATTGGCGTATCGAGACTTAAATTTAACTTTGCTGGCGCCTTTTCAGTTACACGCATCGAATCTTCCCTCCCAACCTCATATAATCTACTTAATTTGATTATACTAATGGGAGAAATAAACGGCAAGCTCTTACCGTTGCAAAGCCATCAGCCACTTCACTCCCCGTGCATGTTGGAAGAATAAAAATAACCTCCGGTGTTCGACAATGCCGGGCACTGGAGGTTATTGTGTATTGAGACGCGCAAGTTTCACAGCTCTACTAACTGTTATTATTCAAAGGCTAACGAGATGTTATGCGTTAAAACATCCGTATAGCTGTAAGAGATCCGGTCAAGGGAACCCTGACCATCGTTTAAGTGGACAATGAAAATCGCTGGGTAGGTCTTGCTCAAGACCCCGTGGTGTGTTGCCACCCGCTTACGTCCCGCCTGAGCCTTTACTAAGACCGGCTGGCCAATTCGATCATCCAATTTCTTCTTGATCTCCACAATCGTTTCTGGCACTCCACTTCACCTCACTGCAATAAACAGTACCATTAAATTATTAAGCAATTAATATTACCATTATATTACAGAAAAGTCAATTTAGAGAAGTGCTGCCGCGTGGAGGCGGTTGGCCAAGTCAATGAACTGGTCGAGGGTCAGTCTTTCTGGCCGAATTTGCGGAGAAATTCCCGCTTGATCAAGAATCGTCTGCATCTTTTCCTTTACGTCCGCCTGCTTACCAATGACTGATTGGAGGTTATTCCACAGGCTCTTCCGCCGGTGGGCAAAGCAACCACGAATGAAGCCAAAAAGCTTCTGCTGGTCAAAGGGCTGGACTGGCAGTGGCTCTTTTCGGGGCTTAAGAACGACGATTGCTGAATCAACATTGGGCGATGGCACAAAGGCATGGCGGGAAACGTTAAAGGCAATCGTTGCCGTCATCTGGTACTCAATTGCCAAAGTTAGGGCCCCGTACTGCTTAGTTCCCGGCTGGGCAGCCAGTCGTTGGGCCACCTCCTTTTGCATCATGACGCAAATGGCGGCCCACTTAACAGGCACCTTCAGGAGGTTCATTAAAATCGGGCTGGTGATGTAGTACGGCAGGTTAGCAACCACCTTGACCGGCTTGGTGGGGTCCGTAAATTGCTCCTGAATCAGTGCCGGTAGGTTTGCTGCTAAGACATCCTGGTTCAAGACTTTGACGTTGGGGTAGGGCTTGAGAACCTCATTTAAGACTGGAATCAGGTCCTGGTCAATTTCCAAAGCCAGGACCTCACCAGCCGCCTGAGCGAGCTGCTCAGTGAGGGCCCCAATCCCCGGGCCAATTTCAATCACGTTATCCGCCTTGGTGATCTCACCGGCATCGACAATCCGCTTCAAGACGTTGAGGTCAGTCAAGAAGTTCTGACCAAAGCTCTTCTTGGTGTGGATCCCGTACTTTTCCATGATGGCCCGTGTGCGGGTGCGACTTCCAATTTGTGGTGTCTTACTCATTGCTTTCCTCCTGGTAAATTTGCTTCACTGCGGCGGTAAACTGGTCAGCGGTCACCTGGAACATGTTCAAACGGTGAACCAGTTGCTTACCGTTTCCGTAGCCAATCCCTAAGATCTGGCCCAGGCGTTCTCGCCGGCGCTTTGAGTTCTGCTGGCCGGTTAACCCCGCTGCCTGTAAATCACGCTGGGAGAAGAGCGGGTTCGCTGCGGGCGCCTGGGTATAAAGGTGCTTCAACGCTGCTTTGATCACTGCGGGGTCAGCGTGCTCAACGCCCAAACTGCCATGCGCTTCGTTAGGCACCCCTTGGTCACGGCGGATAAAGGCGTGCTTAATTCCCGGTACGGCAGCACTGATCATCTTCCGGAGGCGTTCGCCGTTAAAGTCGGGATCAGTAAAGACAATTAGTCCCCGGCTTCGCTGAAGTTTCTTCAGCCGGGCCAGGTCGCTAGCATTCAATGCTGAACCGTTCGTTTCGTAGGTATCAGCATCAACCGCCTTTTGGACCTGCTTCGTATCGTCCTTGCCCTCAACGACAATTACTTCTTTAATCTTCGTCATGATGTCTTTTTAAAAAGAGCCTCCTTGCGTTCTGGTAAGTATGGTAGGCCGCCTGGCTAAAGGAAACCTGCTTGAGGTCGGCAACCGCATCGACAACGAACTTGGTAAAGGCCGGTTCGTTCTGCTTTCCCCGAAACGGGGCCGGCGTCAAATACGGGGCGTCTGTTTCCACCATCATCCGGTCCAGGGGAACCGCCTGAACAGCGGCATGCACGTCCTTGGCATTTCCAAAGCTGGCGACCCCGCTAAAGGAGATTGCCATCCCCAATGCCAAGAACTTTTCCGCCCACTCGGGAGAGCCATTAAAACTGTGCATCACCCCGCCAAAGTCACCCACGTGGGCGTTTTTCAAAATGGCATAGGTATCGGCCAGGGCCTCCCGACAGTGGATGGAAACGGGCAGGTGCCGTTCCCGGGCCCAGGCCAGCTGCTCCTCAAAGATATCCTGCTGTTGGTCATGGGGCGAATGCTCGTCGTTGTAATAATCCAGGCCAATTTCACCAATCCCCACAACCGCCGGGTCATCAAGTTGCTGACGGAGAGTTTGCCGGGCTTTTTCATTAAAGGTCCGGATATCCTCCGGGTGCCAGCCAATGATGGGGTGCAGGTTGCTAAAGCGGTGGCCCAGGTCCAGTGCCCGCTGGTTCAGCTTGGCATTTGAACCCACGATGTTCATCTGGGTCACCCCGTAGTATGCCGCCCGGTCCTCAAAGGCCGGTACGTCGTCATAAAAGGGATCATCGTTCAGGTGAGTGTGGGAATCATACACCTGCCGCCAGTCACGTTGCTTCTTTCCCATGGCTTAGCCCAGTTCCAAGCCTGGCTCTAAGGCGTCATCAACCGTTACAACCGTTACCTGGTTGTTTTTCTCAACGGAAAGCAGCATCCCCTGGCTGACTTCACCGCGCATCTTCCGCGGCTTCAGGTTGGCAACGATAACGACCTTCTTGCCAACCAGGACGCTTGGGTCCGGGTACCATTGGGCAATTCCGGAAAGAATCTGCCGGCCGTCTGGGGTCCCATCATCCATGTGGAACTTTAGCAACTTATCAGCACCCTTGACGTGGTCAGCAGCGGTGATTTTGGCTACCTTTAGGTCCACCTTATCGAAGGCTTCAATCCGGATCAACTTCTTGCCATCCGTAGCCACTTCTTCCTTCTTAACGGCCTCTTTCTTGGCTTCTTCCATTGCCTTACGTCCCTTTGTCTTTTGGTTGGCGCTCATCTTGCTCTTGATGAACTCCACTTCCTTCTTAACGTCCAGACGAGGGAAAATCGGCGTCCCCTTAGCAACCACTTGGGCGGTTGCCGGGAAGTCGTTGAATTCCAGGTTCTCTAAGGAAACTGCTTCTTCTGGCAGGCCCAGTTGCCGGGCAATCTCCTTTGGTGCGTCCGGCATAACTGGTTGCAGCAGGGCCGCAATTACCCGGAGGCTCTTTGCCAGGTGGGTCATTACGTCAGACAGAACATCCTTCTTGCTGTCGTCCTTTGCCAAAACCCATGGTTCGGTCTCATCAATGTACTTGTTAGCCCGGGAAACGAGCTTCCAGACAGTAGCCAGCGCGTCGGCAAAGTGGGTCTTGTCCATCATTTCCTTGTATTCCGTGATGGCGTCCTGGGCCGTCTTCTCCAGGTCGGCGTCCAAGGCCGTCTCAGCAGTGTTTTGACCATCAATCTTACCGCCTTGGTATTTGTTGATCATGGCGACGGTCCGGTTCAGCAGGTTCCCCAGGTCGTTAGCGAGGTCAAAGTTCACCTTGTCGACAAAGTCTTCTGGACTGAAGACCCCGTCGTTGCCGAATGGCATTGCCCGCAGTAGGTAGTAACGAGTAGCGTCGAGACCGTAGCGGTCAACCAGAGTTTCAGGATAAACCACGTTCCCCTTGGACTTGGACATCTTGCCGTCCTTCATCGTCAACCAGCCGTGGCCAATGACGTGCTTCGGCAGTGGCAGTCCCAACGCGTGCAGCATAATTGGCCAGTAAATGGTGTGGAAACGGACAATTTCCTTACCAACCATGTGAACGTCCGCCGGCCAGTACTTCTTGAAGAGTTCGTCGTTGTCAGAGCCGTAGCCCAGGGCAGTGATATAGTTGGACAAGGCATCAATCCAGACGTAGACAACGTGCTTCGGGTCGTTTGGAACCTTAACCCCCCAGTTGAAGGAGGTCCGGGTGACAGCCAGGTCCTCTAGGCCCGGCTTCAGGAAGTTATTGACCATTTCGTTCATCCGGCTGTGGGGTTCGATGAAGTCCGGGTGTTCCTTGTAATAGTTCATTAGCCAGTCGGCGTACTTACTCATCTTGAAGAAGTATGACTCTTCCTTAACCAGCTGAACTTTGTGACCGGACGGTGCCTTCCCCCCGATTACCTTGCCGTTATCGTCGCGGTAGACTTCGGCTAGTTGGCTTTCCGTGAAGTATTCTTCATCATCAACTGAATACCAACCCACGTATTCGCCCTTGTAAATGTCACCCTGGTCAACAAACTTTTGGAAAATCTTCTGGACCGCCTTTTCGTGGTAGTCATCCGTCGTCCGGATAAACTTATCGTTGGTGATCTTCAGTGTCTTCCACAGCTTCTTGATGCCGGCAGCCATTTGATCAACGTACTCTTGGGGCTGCATCCCAAGCTTATCGGCCTTTTGCTCAATCTTCAGACCGTGTTCATCAGTCCCCGTTAAGAAGAAGACATCGTAACCGTTTAGCCGTTTGAAACGGGCTTCCGCATCACAGGCAACCGTGGTGTAGGAGTTACCAATATGCAGCTTACCAGATGGATAGTAAATTGGTGTTGTAATGTAATAGGTTGGTTTTTGTGTAGCCATATGAGGCCCCTCTTTCTAGTATGATTTTAGAATTGCATTGACGTTAAGTATAGCATAAATAGCGGCGCGATGAGCAGTCTGCCGCCGTTAAAACAGGTCGAGTTGCTCCGGTGACCGGGGTGCCAGTCCCGAAAAGTGAATCCCCATCATTTTCTGCAGTTGCAGGGCGTTCGGGGCGGCGTCCTTTGCGGAGTTATTGTTAAAAACAACGCAGATTTCCTTGGGCGTCGGGTTCAGGGCCCGAATTGCCTGAGCAAAAGCGGCTAACTCTTTTTCACTGTAACGGTAGAGAGTCCGCGTCTTGCGCCAGCTCTTATCCTGGTTTGCCCACCCCTCTTTATTCCGGCCGTGCAGACGCAGGAGGACCAGGTCCGGGTTAGTAGTAACCAGCTTGAAGGGAACGGAGGTCACAGTATCATGAGGTTCATCCGCTGCTACCAGAGTGAACTTAAGGTCACGACAGTAGCTGATCAGTGAATCCACGACTCCTGGCTGATACCAGCTACTGTTGCGGAGTTCCACCGCCACCGGCAGTTGTCCCATCCACGTACGGACAAGTTTCAGGTACTCAATATCCGCAACACTGGCGTCAAAGTACGGTGGAAACTGGAATAGGACCGTCTTTAACTGACCAGCCGCTACCAAAGGAGCAATTGTCCGCCGGTACTGTTCAAAGAGGGTTGCCAATTCTCCCTTATCCTGGTGGCGCCGGTGAAGGGTCATCCCCTGGTGGGCCTTAATGATGAAGGTAAAGTCTTCAGGAACCGCCGCCAGCCAGTTTTGAATGGTGCTCATCTGAGGCAGAGCGTAGAAGAAGGTATCAACTTCCACTGTTGGAAAATGCTGGGCGTATTCATTGAGAGTCACCGGTCGCTGCTCATTGTGAATCAGGACGGGGTGTTCCGTCCACGTCGTCATTCCCATCGTAATTTTTGCCATAATCTCCCTCCTTATCACAAGGCTATCCTATCGGGCCGGGTCAGTAAATGCAACCAAATTGACGGGCCCTTACTCATTAATTGCTTAGCAAATTCTTAATTTTTGCAAAAAATATATATGCATTATTCACGTGATCATCAGCTGATTTAACGGCTGTTATGCATAGTTTAATTTTAATATGCACAAGGTTCCGAGTCCACCGAAAATTTATGCAGTTTATAAAATAAGAGGCGGTGGGCAAAATCGTTCAAAAAGCTGGCCAGACGACATTTAAGATGATATGTTAGATATGGAAAATATGAAAGGAGCGATCACAATGCTACTAACTAAGAAGCTTTTTCACAACACTAAGAAGTCGACTGAGAACCGGAAGGGTTCAGCAGTATTACCCATCAAGGTGGATGGGAAGGTCGTCTTCTTTGCTTAGTTCACCTGTTATGTAAAAAGAGGGTGGAAAAAACCGCGGTTTTTTCCACCCTCTTTTTATGTTCTCGAATAATTATACAGCAATTGTCTAAAAACCATAAGCGAGTACCTAGCGCTGCAGAGCAAGTCCATTGACTATGGGGCCGGTACTTTCCCAGTCGCTTTTTAGGCAAAGTGCTTCTTCAGTGCCGCAGCCTGCAATTCAACAACGTTATTGTGGTTGAAGCGGGCAAACACTAGCGCATCGTTCAGCAGGTCGGCAATATGGTCCGGGTCCCCACCGCCACGAATTGCGTTGTTGGCCTGCAGAAGCCGGGTCCGCGGCATGAAGAAGGTTACGTGGCGCCGGGCGCAGAAGTCCGTCACCATCTGTAGACAGTGGTTGCTGCGTGGGTAGCGTTCCCGTAACGCCTCGTATTCCGCAACGTAGTACAACATCATTATTAACCGCAAGTAAGTCGTCGTTGATTCCTTAGCCAACTTGACGGAGTCGTTTTGCGCCCGCAGGTAGTTGATTACCTTCGTGAAAAAGAACTCTGCGTTGCCGAGCTCGTTTTTACGGGCGTAAAGAATCCCTGACCCGAGATAGGCCAGCTGAGAATACACCGTTTCGTGCTGCTCATCCAGCTTATCCAGGATCTGCGTGAAATTAAACATCGTCGTGGCTGTTTGGTTATTAGTTAGGGTATCAAGCATCCCCCGCAAGTAGTAGTACTGCATCCGCTGCTGGAGGTTCGGTAATTCCTGTTCCTTAACGCCTCGCAGCTGGCTGATTACCAGGGGAAACTTTTCCGCCATCAGATTAAGTTCCGCCTCGTCCAAGACTGTTTTGTGGACGGGCTCTTGCGTACTCTTCCCATTTTCAGCAAGGTCATCGATACTCAAGTCTAACCGTTGGCATAGCTTTCCCAAAATCAACACTGAGGGAATTTGACCGTTGCTTTCAAATTTACTGAGCGTGGATTGCGTACAGATACCGTCACACAATGCGACCTGGGAAATGCCCCGTTTCTTTCGTCGTTGGACAAACTTTTGAATATCCATTCGCGCTCCCACCTTTTCGTTTAGCCATGCAAACCGAGGGCAATCTTGGCAAACCGACTCATCTTGTCAATGCCCCAAACAGGTTCCCAGACTAAGTTAATCTTGCATTTGTCTACTCCATCAACGGAGGTGGCCGCTTCGGTGATGGCATCGTTCAAGAAGTCACCAAGTGGGCAGCCCATCGTTGTCAAAGTCATCGTTACGATGCACAGGCCGTCGTCATCAACCGATACATCATAAATCAAGCCGAGGTTTACCAGGTCAATCCCTAGTTCTGGGTCGATAACCTTTTCCAAAGCCCCCATTACCGCATCTTCGGTCGGCGAGTATTCCTTACTTTCTTTTTCTTCATCACTATCTTTGGCCATCTTAATACCTCCGTTTATTAGCCGATTGAGCCTTCCATTTCGAAGCTAATCAGCCGGTTTAATTCGACCGCGTATTCCATCGGTAACTGCTTGGTAAATGGTTCAACAAAGCCCATAATGATCATTTCCGTTGCCTTCGCTTCAGAAATTCCCCGACTCATCAAGTAGTAAAGCTGCTCTTCTGAAATCTTGGAAACCTTGGCTTCGTGTTCCATTGCCACGTGGGCGTTATCAATTTCGTTGTACGGGATCGTGTCTGACGATGATTGATCATCCATGATAATGGTATCACATTCAACGTGGGCTTTAGACCCGTCCGAGTGCTTACCAAAGCGCACCGTCCCTCGGTAGTCCGTCGAACCACCAGTCTTGGCAATCGACTTGGAAACGATTGAGCTCGAGGTGTTCTTGGCATTGTGGATCATCCGGGCACCGGAGTCCTGGTGAATCCCGTTGCTGGCAACCGCAATGGACAGCATTGTTCCCCGGGCGCCTTCACCATTCAGGTATACGCTTGGATACTTCATCGTGACCTTGGAACCCAGGTTACCATCAACCCATTCCATCGTGGCGTTTTCGGCTGCGGCCGCCCGCTTGGTTTCCAGGCTGTAGACGTTGTCGGACCAGTTCTGAATGGTCGTGTAGCGGCAGTAGGCATCCTTGCAGACGTTTACCTCAACTACGGCCGCGTGCAGACTGTCAGAAGAGTAATTCGGGGCCGTGCACCCTTCAACGTAGTCCACGCTGGCACCCTCGTCAACAATGATCAGGGTCCGTTCAAACTGTCCGGTATTTTCAGCGTTCAACCGGAAGTAAGACTGGATTGGGGTCTTCGTCTTAACACCCTTAGGAACGTAGATGAAGGAACCACCAGACCAAACCGCAGCGTTTAGGGCCGCAAACTTGTTATCGGTTGGTTGAACCAGCTTACCAAACCACTTCTTAAAGAGGTCCGGGTACTCACGCAAAGCGGTATCCGTATCCGTGAAGATAATCCCCAGCTTGGAGAATTCATTCTTCATGTTGTGGTAAACCACTTCTGATTCGTACTGGGCAGATGACCCGGCCAAGTACTTCCGTTCTGCTTCCGGAACCCCCAGGCGGTCAAAGGTCTTCTTTAAGTCTTCTGGAACATCTTTCCAGTCCCGAAACTTCTTGTCCGTCATCTTTTGGTAGTAAAGCATGTTCTTCAGGTCCAGCTTAGACAGGTCTGGACCAAACTTAGGCATGGGAAGCTTCTTGTAAATCTTGTAGGCCTTCAGGCGGTAATCAAGCATCCACTTTGGCTCATGCTTTTCCGCGGAAATCTTACGAACAACGTCTTCCGTAAGCCCCCGTCCCGTTGAATAGACCGGCTTGACGTCATCGTGGAAGCCGTATTCATAATTTTCGTCGTTATTTACAATGCTGGCTGCATCATCACTCATTACTCTTCCTCCTCGTCATCTTTCTTTAGCAGGGCCCGCTGTAGTGCCCACCATGAAATTGTGGCGCACTTGATCCGGGCTGGGAATTCCATAATACTGGTCAAGATTTGGGCATCGCCAAGCTTTTCCAGGTCATCTTCGGAGTGTTTCTTCCCGATGGCCATGTCGGAAAAAGTCTTCGCCATGTCGAGGGCCTCTTCAGTGGTCTTCCCCTTAACTGCTTCAGTCATCATACTGGCAGAGGCTTGACTAATCGTGCACCCAGAACCGGTATAACCGATGTTTTTAATCCGGTCACCCTCAACCTCAACGGCCACGTTGATCGTGTCACCGCAGGTTGGGTTATGAATCGTCATCTTACTCGTTGCGTTAGGGATATCATGCTTATTCCGCGGATTGTTGGCGTGATCTAAGATGACGTCCAGATACAAGCCATTTAACTTAGATAGTCCCACCGTTAAAGAACTCCTTTGTTGCTTTGATTGCGTTAATTAATTGATCAGCATCCTTCTTCGAATTGTAGAAGTAGAAGCTGGCCCGGGTGGTGGCACTTACGCCCAGCGCTTCCATCAGTGGCTGTGCGCAGTGGTGACCAGCACGAACGGCCACCCCTTCAGCATCGAGGGCCGTTGCCACGTCATGCGGGTGCAGGTTGTCCATGTTAAAGGCAATTACCCCCGTATGCTGGGCCGGATCTTGGGGCCCATAAACAGTAATGTAAGGTAGTGCTTCTAGCTTAGGAAGAACGTAGTCAACGATTTCTTGTTCTTTCTTTTCCACGTTTTCCATGCCGATCTCTTCCAGGTAGTCAACCGCGGTCCCCAGGGCAATCGCTCCGGCAATGTTTTGGGTCCCCGCCTCAAACTTGAACGGAATATCTGCGAAGGTGGTCTCATCCCGGTGAACGGTATTGATCATTTCACCACCGTACTGGTATGGCGGCATTGCCCGTAAGAGGTCTGCCTTGCCATAGAGGACCCCAATCCCCGTCGGGCTCATCATCTTGTGCCCAGAGAAGGCGTAGAAATCAACGTCTAAGTCCTGGACGTCCACTGGCATGTGGGGAACGGATTGGGCACCGTCACCAACAATCACCGCCCCGTGTTCATGGGCAATCTTGGCTAATTCCTTCAGTGGGTTAACCGTCCCGAGGACGTTGCTGGCGTGGGCTACCGACACGATTTTGGTCCTATCGGTAATCTTACGTTTAGCGTCTTCCATATCTAGGGTGCCCTCTGGTGTTAATTCAATATACTTCAACGTGGCGTGCTTTTTAATCGCCAGTTGTTGCCAAGGAATCAGGTTACTGTGGTGTTCCATGATGGTGATGACGATTTCGTCACCTTCATGGATATTTTGTTCGCCATAAGTAGCGGCGACGAGGTTTAATCCGTCGGTGCAGCCCTTAGTGAAGATGATCTCGTTGTGGTTCTTGGCGTTGATGAAGTGCTGGACCTTCGTCCGAGCGGCCTCATACTGCTCAGTGGCCCGTTCCGCCAGGGTGTGAACCCCCCGGTGAACGTTAGCGTTATCGTGCTCGTAGAAGTGGACCAAGGAATCAATCACTTGCTGTGGTTTTTGGGCGGTTGCCGCGTTGTCGAGGTAAGCAAGCCGCTCACCATTTACTTTTTGGTCCAGAATTGGAAAGTCTTGGTATGAATCATTGATACTGTTGGCCATCAGTAAGCTTCCTTTCTAGAATATCAACCAGCTTCTTACGGACGTCGGCAGCTGGAATGGCACTCAAAACGGCACCAAGGAAGCCCCGGATAACCATCCGTTCCGCTTGCTTACGTGGAATCCCTCGACTCATCAGGTAGTACATCTGGTGGGGGTCAACCGGGCCGACACTGGCGGCGTGCCCAGCCTCCACATCGTTTTCGTCAATTAAGAGGATCGGGTTGGCATCTCCCCGGGCCTTATCTGACATAATCAAGACCCGGTTCTGCTGGTCGGCCTTGGAACCGTGGGCCCCGTGGATGATTTGACCAATCCCATTAAAGATCAGTTCAGAGTTTTCGAGGATGACTCCCCGTTGGTTGATCAGACCAATCGTGTGCTTACCGTGGTTAGTAACGCGGTTGTTGACCCCGACTTCCTGATTAAGGGTCGTCACGGCAATCATCTTGGAGTTAGCATAACCGCATTCGCCTAATAATTCGGAGTCCATGTCACCAACCGTGTCCCCATCATTCATCAGGCCGACAGCCCATTCAACGTGGGCGTCACGGCCAATGTCGGCCCGCCGCTTGAAGTAGGTGTGGGTGCTGGCCCCCAGCTCATCAAGAGAGGAGAAGTCAATCTCGCTGTTGTCCTTGGCAATCAGCTCAATCATCATGTTGGCCGGATTTTCATTTTTCCCAACGGTCGTCAGGTGTTGGATAAACTTGACCTTGCTTCCCTGATCAGCAACAACCAAGATGTGAGAAATCAGTGGCTGGTCCTGGGTGTTGTCCTGAACGATTTCAGCTTCAATCGGCTTCTTAATCTCGACGTTCTTTGGTACATACAAGAAGAGGCCGGCATTCAGGTATGCCATGTGGTAGGCAGTCAGCAAGTTTTCGTCCGCCTTGATGGCCGTCATGAAGTTCTTCTTAAAGATTTCTGGATAGTTCTTTGCCGCCGTGAAGATGTCGGTCAATACGACCCCTTCATCCTGCAGCTTTTCTGGAATATGAATTTTAACCGTTGTCTGGCCAACCTGGGTCACCCGGATAACTTCATCGTCCGGCGCGAGTTCTTCCAGGTCAGTATTAGAACTAACCCAGGTTAGGGGCTGATCGGCAATTAGCGGCCAGTCGTGGAACTTAAACCGCTGCATCCGTGGCAGCCGCAATTTTTCCATCAGGTCCCGTGCAAAAAGCCGCTGGTTCAGCAAGAACCGCGGTTCATCATGCTGCTGGCTGGCGCTGGTCAGCTGTTCCTTTGCTTCTGCTAGTTCAGTCATAGTGCACCTCCTAGTCTTCATCGTCGACTAGTTTGATGTCGAGACCTAATTCATCCCGCAGGCCGGCATAACCTTCGTCTTCCAGCTTCTTAGCCAGTTCTGGGCCCCCGGTCTCAACAATTTGTCCGTCCATCATAACGTGGACCGTGTCTGGAACAATGTAGTTAAGCAGCCGTTGGTAGTGGGTAATAATCAGTGAGCCGAAGTTGTCGCCCCGCATCGAGTTAACACCCTTGGAGACAACCTTTAAGGCATCGATGTCCAAGCCGGAGTCAATTTCGTCAAGGATGGCAAAGGTTGGTTCGATCATCAGGAGTTGCAGAATTTCGTTCCGCTTCTTTTCACCACCGGAGAAGCCTTCGTTCAGGTACCGTTCCGTCATCTTTTGACTCATGTCCAACAGTTCCAGGTTTTTGTCCAGTTTCTTGATGAAGTCCATTACGGAAATTTGGTCGTCTTGTGGACGACGGGCGTTGATTGCGGCCCGGAGAAATTCAGCGTTCGTTACCCCCTGAATTTCTGCTGGGTACTGCATTGCCAGGAACAAGCCCTTCCGTGCCCGTTCATCAACTGGCATGCCAACAATACTTTCACCGTTTAAGAGGATGTCACCTTGCGTAACCTTGTAACCCGGTTGTCCCATGATCGTTTGTGAAAGAGTGGACTTCCCGGTCCCGTTTGGTCCCATGATGGCGTGGATTTCACCCGTCTTCATCTTCAGGTTAACCCCTTTGAGGATTTCCTTTTCCTTCTTACTTTCTTCATCCTTAACAGAAACATGTAAATCGCGCACTTCAAGTGTGGCCATTTCAAAGCATCCCCTTAAACTAAATATTCCAAATTATTCCGTAAGAAATAATGGTTAAAAAATATACACATTTATTATAACCGAATAGTATCAAGATTGAAGCTTTACAAGCAAATATTTTTTAAGCGGTTTCAATGCGGTATAATATAACTATAAAATGTAGCTTTTTATATACTTTTAGAATATTTTATTCGGGTGATAATTATGAATGGTCATAAATACATACTTCATTCTTTCAGCTGTCTAAACCAACCAACTGCTAACCGGCTCCATAACATGGGTCTTTGTGAAGGGTGCCCCATTAAGGTAATCCAGCGTTACCCATTTCATGGTCCCGTAATTATTGAAAATAATAACCAGCGGATTGGAATTCGTTACCACGACTTTTACGCTTTAACGGAGGCTGAAGCATAATGCCAAGTGTCGCCTTAATTGGTAACCCTAATACAGGTAAAACAACTCTTTTTAATTCACTCACCAATAAGTATGCCTACGTTGGTAACTGGACGGGGGTAACGGTTGAGAAAAAGGTCGGGACCCTCAAGGATTCGGCCGTCCAAATCGTCGACCTACCGGGAGCATATTCACTGAACCCGTTAACTAAGGACGAGGCCGTTGTAACGACCTACCTCCTCCATAACCGGCCAGACCTTATATTAAACATCACCAACGCTAGTCAGTTGAAGCGCAACCTCCTATTGACGATTCAGGTCCTTGAACGGGGTATCCCCGCTATTTTAATTTTAAATATGATTGATGACCTCAAGAGAAGCGGCCGAAGTTACAACCTGGACCTTCTTAGTGAACGACTGGGGTGCAAGGTCTTGGCCACCAACGCCCGGGGGCACCGGGGAATCAAGGAGCTGCATGATCAGATTGCCAACTATCAAAGGGTAACTGCCCACCCCCTGCAATTGACCTACCCACCAATGCTTCAGCAGGCCATTCGCCAGGCTAGTGAGGCCCTCACCGCAGACTTTGAATTTGAGCCCACCCTCGCCCGCTGGTTAGCAATTCAGTTCATCGACCAAAATAAGGCCATTCGTAAAATTGCTAGGCAGCGCAAACTGACCCCGCTTTTGAGTCAGGAGAAATATTACGATGCCCAGCATTTTGCGGACAAGATCTACGACACCCGGCTGGCATTTATCGAAAAACTGTTGAAGGACGCAACTGAAACAGGGCAAAGCCAACAGCCCCAGCTGACAAGCAAGATTGATAAGGTGGTCACCAACCCTATTTTGGGACTACCAATCTTTGCGGGAATCTTTTTCCTGATGTTCAAGCTCTCCTTCGACTGGGTCGGGACCCCACTATCAGATTTGCTTGACTGGTTCCTGTCCGTTCCCGTCTCAAATACCGTTAACCACCTGCTGATTCAAGCAGGGGCCATTCCCGCCCTCCGTTCACTGATTGTCAACGGAATTATTGCGGGGGTCGGTGGGGTGTTAGCGTTTATCCCCCAGATTTTTACCCTCTTTGCCTGTATCTCCCTGCTTGAGGATTCAGGCTACATGGCGCGGGCGGCTCTGGTAACGGACCGGTTGATGCAGATGATTGGCCTCAATGGTAAATCATTCATCCCGCTGATTATCGGTTTCGGCTGTAACGTCACGGGGATCATGGCCGCCCGGACAATTGAGCAGCCTAAGGAGCGGCTCGTCACAACCCTGATTATGCCCTTCATGAGTTGTTCGGCCCGCCTACCAATCTACAGCCTCGTGGTGGCCGCTTTCTTCCCGCACCACCAGGCATTGATTGTCTTTTCAATCTACTTCCTTGGTGTGGTCGTCGCCCTCCTCGTGGCCAAGCTCTACCAGGTGCTTTTCCACGTCAAGGACCGTTCCGTGTTTATTGTGGAACTTCCCGAATACCACCTCCCCCGCTTAGATATTATTTGGCACGGGACCTGGGATAAGGGGAAGGGCTTCATCAAAAAGGCCGGGACCATTATCTTTGCCGGGACCGTCCTAATTTGGCTGCTTTCTAGTTTTGGCCCCCATGGGTTCGTCACCGATTCGACAGCTAGTTATGCTGCTAGTCTTGGTCACGCCCTTGTGCCGATGTTTAAACCAATTGGGATCGTCCAGTGGCAAGCTATTAGTGCCCTCTTTACGGGGGTTTTGGCAAAGGAAGTCATTACTTCCAGCATGATGGTCATGTTCCACACCAGTAGTAAGGCCGTTTTAATTGCGGCCCTCGGCCAGTTCATGAGTCCGGTCGCGGCATACGCAATGTTGGCCTTCGTCCTACTCTACATTCCATGCTTTGCCACCCTGGCCACGATCAAGGAGGAAACCGGGTCTTATAAGTGGGTCTTCTTCTCGGTTGTTTCCAGTTTTATCATTGCCTACATCACGGCATTTATTCTTTTCCAAGTTGGTTCGCTAATCTTTTAGGAGGACAATTATGAAACTACTAGTTAACCTGTTAATCATTGCTGCAATCATCGGTCTGGCCGTCTGGGTCATCATCCGCACCTTCAAAAAGGTCAAGACGGGTGGCAAGTGTGCCGCCTGCGACTACGATTGTGAGCTCAAGCAGCTAAAGAACCGCCAAACACGGCAGCATTTAACCCTTTAAAAGCAAAAGCGCCTAGCGAGAAATTCTCGTTAGGCGCTTTTATTTTTAGTCTGGATCCTTTAGTGACTTACCGCTCTTCACCTTTGCAAATTCCTTAAAGGCCGCTTCGATTTGCCCGTATTCTTCAGAAGTCAGGGTCACGTCCATTGCCTTAGCGTTGCTAATTACCTGGTCAGCCCGCTTGGCTCCCGGGATTACGGCCGTAATCAGTGGGTTTTGTAGGTACCACGCCAGAATTGTTTGGGCCAATGTTGCATGATGGTTAGCAGCAATCGGCCGCACCTTATCAACCGCTGCCAGGATGGCACTGTAGCGTGGTTCCTTAAAGTCCGCAATCTGGCTGCGGATGTCATCCTTCGGGAACGTCACATCCTGGTCATACTTACCAGTTAGCAGGCCGGAAGCCAATGGGAAGTATGGCACAAAGCTAATCTGGTTGTCATGCAGGTAGTCCAGCATCCCGTCCGTCAGGTGGTCCTGGTGAAGAAGGCTGAATTCGTCTTCAACAACGTCAACATAGCCGTCCGCGTTAGCTTCTTTAATCTGGTCGAGACTAAAGTTGGATAAGCCAATCGCCCGAATCTTTCCTTCTTCACGCAGGCGCTGGAGGGCCCCCACTGCCTCTGCCTTTGGCGTATCGTGGTCCGGGAAGTGGATGTAGTAAATGTCGATGTAATCCGTTCCCAACCGTTCCAGGCTCTTGTTGACCTGGTCCGCCAGAAACTGGGGATCGTTGTTGATGACCTCTTCACCAGTGGAGAAGTCGTGGGCGCCCTTCGTGGCAATCACAATCTGATCACGGGAATGCTCTTTGACAACCTCGCCGACCAGTTCCTCGGAATGACCTAGCCCGTATACGTAGGCCGTATCGAGAAGGTTAATCCCGTTTGCCAGTGCCGCCTCAACTAACTTGCGGCCATCGTCATCACTAAGGCCCGGGAAGAGGTTGTAACCCCCAACGGCGTTTGTCCCTAATCCTAGTGGGTTTGCTTCAACTGTTGAATGACCAAATTTAACCATTGTCATGCTCCTTTCGTTGTCAGCGTTTTCGTTTCCATCATTATATCTGATTTTATCCTGGCTTGGCGATAAGTAAATGTAGTTTTAAGAAAAAATAAGCTGGGGAAAGCTATCACAAGCTTTCCCCAGCTTATTTTTTACACATCTAATTCGGCAAAGAACTTTGTGGCGTCTTCTTGAACCATCGTAAAGTCAAAGCCAAACGACAACTTCTGCCGGTTAATGGCAATTACTTCCGCGTTCTTATTCCGGTATTCCAGCAGGCCAGCAAACGGGTAGACCTTCATGGACGTCCCAACGATTACCACAAGGTCGGCGCCTTGCATTGCCCGGACAGAATTGATGATGTTTTCCTGCTTGATTCCTTCATCATAGAGAACGATATCCGGGCGCAGCGGTCCGCCATCTTCCTCGTGAATCCGACTCTTCAGGTAGTCTTCAACCGGAACCGTCTTACCGCACTTTTCACAAAACACGTTGTAGAGGTCCCCGTGGAAATCGATCAGGTGCTTGGTGCCCGCTTCTTCGTACAGGTTATCAATATTTTGCGTAATCACCGTCGCACGGTCCTGCTGGGTCAGGGCCGCCTGCTTTTCATGAATGATATTTGGTTTAGCATCAGGAAAGTAGAGATTCTTCTTGCAAAATTCGTAAAATCCTTCCGGATCACTTATAAAGTAGCGGTGACTCAGGTAGTATTCCGCATTCCGGTTCTGGGTGTAGAGGCCGTTTGCCGACCGAAAATCCGGAATCCCGGAGGCTGTCGAAACGCCCGCCCCAGTCAGGAAAACAATGTGCTTTGCGTTATCAAACTTTGCTTGAATATTCGTGTCCATCTAATTACTTCCTTACAATATATGGGATACTGTGTTGCTCAAGAAACTTCTTCACCGGTTGGGCGTAAATACGCTTAAACATTTCTGGTGTCTCCGGTTGGGGGGCCGGCATGGTAAACGAATTCTGCCGGTCGCTACGCCGAATGCCAATGTACGCCCGCTTCTTCGTTCCCCGCTCCTTCATATCAGAGTGGTAGATTTCAAAGACCTGGCGGAGGCTCAACCGCAATTGCCGCTCGCTCAGGACTGGTGAAAGGGTCGTGTACTCGTTGTTGTGGAGGGCCGGCAGGTTCCACTCTTGCATCTGTTGGTCAAACAAGGAGTAAATCTTGATGATTGACCGCCGCATGTCAAATGGTGTCTTAATCGGCTTGGCGGTGATCGTTGCGTACATCTTCTTGGCTGCGGCTAATGCTTCTGGGTACTTAGCCTTCAGCGTTTCTTCGTACTGGTCCAGGTGGTCACCGTAGAATACCAAGGCGTCAAGGAGGGTCAAAAGACGGAGGGTCTTCTCCTCATCCCCCTTTTCCCCTTCCGGCGTCAGGGTGTGTTCAATCCCCTTCAGGTATTCCTGCTCAATTTGTTCATCAATGAAGCCGTGCTTTCGTTGTTCAGCGACCACGACTCGGTGCATGGCAACGTTGTACAGGTCCGTCGACATGATCATCATCTGTTCATCAAGCTGCTTATCACCCAGGGAAAGTTGGAAAAAGATCTGGGGAAAGCCGCGCAAGAGCATCAAGAGGTGGAGGAGCTCATGGGAGGCCGTGTAGTTGGGCGCGGTCAGGTCGGTCACAATGATAAAGAGTCCGCCCGGCAGCGTCTTCTGGGTTGCCTGGTCATGACGGACGTAACCCGATTTTTCACCATGAAACTGAACAAAAACGGTCCCCTCAGGATAGAGTTCGTTAACCTGCTTAAGCAGTTCCTGGTTCGCCGCATTTAACTTAATTTCTTCACTCATGCAATTAATCCTTTCTTATTTCATCGAGTACCCGCCGGGCTACTGCCTGGTCCACATGGTTGAGTTGGGCCAAACGCTTCGTCACCAGTGGAACCTCCGCCGGCTGGGCCCCCACGCTAATTGCCAGTGACCGGTACTGGAGTTTCATATGGCCCGCCTGAATTCCGGCACTGGCAAGGGCCCGCAGTGCAGCCAGGTTTTGGGCCAAACCGACACTGGCGGTCACAGCTGCTAATTCTTCAGCCGTCTTGATACCACTAATCCGATAGTTTGCCCGGGTCAACAGGTTCAGGCCAATTGAGCCCCCAACAACCCCCACCGGTAACGGAAGGGTTAAGCGTCCGACTAGCTGGCCATCTTCCACTTGCCAACTACTGAGGCCCCGGTACTGACCATCACGCACGGCATAGGCATGGGCACCCGCTTCGATGGCGCGCCAGTCATTGCCACTGGCAATTAAGACGGCGTCAATCCCGTTCATAATTCCCTTGTTGTGGGTCACCGCCCGGTAGGGGTCAGTTTGGGCAAGGGCGCTTAACGCCGCAATCCGCTCCGCAACTCTTTGCCCCGGCATCTGGGGAGTCGCCAGGTCTTGGAAGGCCACCGTACACGTGACCGTCTGCAGACTGGCGGTTGCGTAGTTACTCAGGATTGCGCAGAGGACGTTAAAGTCCTGGGCCCGCAGCCACTTGCCGACCGCTTCGGCCATCGTGTTGACACTGTTGGCCCCCATCGCCTGGCAAACGTCAATTCCCAGGTCCACACTGATAAAGCGGCCCGGGGTCCGTAAATGGACGTTTTGGGCCCCGCCGCCGCGCCGCTGCATTGACGGGTGCGCATCGTTAGCGACCTTAAGCATCGCGCTTGTGTGTTGCCTTAGCCAAGTTAAGTCGGTACTGACATCACCGCGTGGTTCCACCACCACCTGACCAACCAGTTCCCGGCTTTGCTTTTTGGCAGTGAAGCCGCCACTCTTGGCGACCCGCTGTGCGCCATTGGAAGCCGCCGCAATAACGGACGGTTCTTCAACCACCATTGGTACCTGGTATTCCTGGCCATTGACGACAAGTTTTAGGGCCACCCCTTCTGGCAGGGAATAATCCGTGAGGTAGTTTTCCACCAGCTGGTTACCCAGGACAGACGCGTGGTCAGCCAATAGGTTGCTCACGGAGGCCGGTAGCTTCAGGGCTGCCGTTAGCCGCTGCCGCCGCTCCTCTGGTGACAATTTATAAAAGCCGTGTTGCCAATCACTCATTGTTCTTCTTCCTTTGGTTGACGTATTCGGTAATGATACCTTCCCGGACACCGCTCTCCGAAAAGATTACCCGGCCATCGGTGTTCCGCTGGAGAAGGCTGACTAAGGGGAGCATCCCCCCGACAATAATGTCCGCCCGTTCCGGCTCCAGGCCCGGGATCCGCTTGCGCTGAGCCAAGTTCCGGTTCAACAGCTCCCGATAAGTGGCGTAAACCGCCCGGGCGCTAAGCTGGTAACCGTGAATTGTCCGCCGGTGATGGCGGTGGTGGTAGGCCCAGGTCATCCGGGCCAGGGTCCGGTTAGCACCGCCAAGGAGGACGATTGGCACCCGCGTTGCGTAACGCAGCCAGGGAATCTTCTTCAGACGGTCATTCATCGCTACCTGGGCCCGAAATAGGTCCACCGAACGCACATAACCATTCAGGTGGAACTGCTCCGAAAGGTTGACCGCACCAACCGGAATCGAGATCAAGTCCCGGGCGCGGCGCTGTTGAACTAACACCAGTTCACAGCTTGCCCCACCAACATCTAAAATTAAACAGTGGTTAAGCTTAAGGGTCCGAATGACTCCCAAGTAGTCGTAATACGCCTCTTTTTTACCCGACAAAACCTGAAGCTGGATGCCAACTTCCTTCTGCACCCGGTTCAAGAATTCCTGACGATTCTGGGCCTGACGAACAGCTGCCGTGGTGATTGCCCGAACTTTGACGTTGGGAATTCCTTCATAGAGCTGCTTAAAACGCTTCAGAGCTTCAATTGTCCGCGTCATCGCTGCTTCTTGGAGCACCTTTTCGCGCCCCATTCCTTCAGAAAGGCGGGTATTTTCCTTTACCCGCTTGATTTCACGAAAACGGCCATCCGGTGCAACTTCTGTAATTGCCATCCGTGCCGAGTTAGAGCCGAGGTCAACAATTGCGAGGTTTTCCACTATTTTCACCTCCGCTACATTAAATTTAATTTAAAAGAATCGATCTCTTTTATGTTACCATGTTCCGTTCCGTGAAACACTAATTGTTACTGGTGTTTCGCAACTTTTTTTGTGAGAGAAAAGCCCCTCGTACTCAAATTAACGAATACGAAGGGCGTCCCTCATTTTCAATTATATTTTAACCGAAGTAGTTAATACCGATGGCGTCCCGAACTTCCTTCAGGGTCTGGTTGGCAACCTCATTGGCGTGGGCGGATCCTTCCTTCAGGACCTGGTCAACGTAGTCCATGTTGGCGGCGTACTTTTCACGCCGTTCTCGAATTGGCTTCAGTTCTGCTTGCAGGACTTCGTTTAAGTAACGCTTGATCTTGACGTCACCGAGGCCCCCTGCCTGGTACTGTTCCTTCAGCTTCGCCACTTGTTCCTTGTCTGGATCGAAGATGTCAAGGTAGGTAAAGACAGTATTTCCTTCCACATGACCGGGGTCGGAAACCTTAATGTGGGTCGGGTCAGTGTACATCGACATAACTTTCTTCTGGATTGTGTCGGCATCATCAGAGAGGTAGATACAGTTGCCGAGGGACTTGCTCATCTTAGCATTGCCGTCAAGGCCAGGGATCCGGCCCTCACCCTTTGGCGGGAAAACCCCTTCCGGTTCAACCAAAATGTTCTTCTTGTAAATTCGGTTAAATGTCCGGACGATTTCCCGTGTCTGCTCCAGCATTGGTTCCTGGTCGTCACCAACTGGCACGGTATCAGCCTTGAAGGCGGTGATGTCCGCGGCCTGACTCACTGGATAAATCAAGAAGCCCGCTGGGACACTCTGGCCAAACTTCTTCTGCTTGATTTCCGTCTTGACAGTTGGGTTACGCTTCAGACGGGAAACGGTGACCAGGTTCAGGTAGTGCATGGTCAGTTCGCTCAGGGCCGGTACTTGGGACTGGACGAGGATGGTTGACTTCTTTGGGTCGATTCCCACCGCCAGGTAGTCCAAGGCCACTTCGTGCAGTGAGCGACGAATTTTCTCGGGATCCCGGGCGTTATCGGTCAGGGCCTGCTGGTCAGCGATCATGATGAAGGTGTCATACTTCCCCGTGTTTTGCAAAGCCACCCGGTTCTTCAGTGAACCAACATAGTGACCAATGTGCAGTTTACCCGTTGGCCGGTCACCAGTTAAAATTACGTGTTTCTTTTCTGCCATCATTAATTCCTCCTTATATTAAAAGCGCCCCATTAGCCGATTGACTAATAGGACGCTTGCGCGCGGTGCCACCTACATTGCAAATAACTTGCCGCTCTTTATTGATAATCATGTTAAAATCCAGTTCGCACCCTGGGGACCTTTTCACCAGCCGTCCCTCGCTAAACTCGTGCTACTTAATGTCTATATTCTAACGATTTTCGCCCCAAAAGGCAAGCGGGCAAGGCAAACGCTTGTTCCGGACAAAAAGTCCCCGTATAATGGAATAAGAATCTGATGAAAGGAGGGCTAACCGTGGCCCGCACCTACTTGGCAATTGACCTCAAATCCTTCTATGCCTCAGCGGAGTGTGCCGCCCACCACCTCAACCCGCTGACCACAAACCTCGTGGTCGCCGATGAGTCCCGGACAAGCAAGACCATCTGCCTAGCCGTCTCCCCGGCCCTTAAGCAGTTTGGGGTACCAGGTCGCCCCCGCCTCTTCGAAGTCGAGCAAATTGTGGGAAAGTTGAACCGGGAGCGTTCTCAAAAGGCGCCCCACCACCGGTTAGCCAAGTATAGCTCCGCTTATCGGTCGCAGCTCTTGCGTAACCCCTGTTTGCGGATTGGCTTCAAGATTGTCCCGCCGCGAATGTCCTTCTACTTAAAGAAGAGTGCGGAGATTTACGAAATTTACCTCCGTTACCTCCCACCGGAAAAGATTCACCCCTACTCCATCGATGAGGTTTTGATGGACATTACCGATTACCTGGCTGAGCACCACGTTTCGGCACATGCCCTGGCCAAGGAGATGATCCAGACGATTCAGCTGGAGACCAAGATTACCGCTACGGCGGGGATTGGGACAAACCTCTACCTTGCAAAAGTGGCGATGGATATCGTTGCCAAGCGGATTCCAGCGGACGAGGATGGCGTCCGGATCGCCCAAATGAACGAACAGGAATACCGCCGTTACCTCTGGGCCCACACACCGTTGACCGATTTTTGGCGGATTGGTCGTGGTTACGCCAAACGTCTGCAAAAGCTGGGGCTAAACACAATGGGTGACATTGCCCGCTGTTCCTTGGGTAAATTATCCGACCCTTTAAACGAGGAGGTCCTCTACCGCGAATTCGGTAAGAACGCCGAGTTGATCATTGACCATGCCTGGGGATACGAATCAGCTACTATGGAGGACATTAAGAACTACCGGTCAAGCAGCCACGGTATCTATTCCAGTATTATTCTGCCTAAGCCGTATAAGTACAACGAAGCCCGACTGGTGGTCCGGGAGATGGTCGACATGCTGAGCCTCCAGATGGTCAAACGGGACATGGTTGCGGACCAGTTCTCGCTGACGGTCAACTACGATGTCGAAAGCCTCCACCAGGGTCACGGCTACCACGGGCCGACAACGACTGACTTTTATGGCCGGAAGGTTCCCCACCCTGATCACGGTAGTTTTACAACTAAACTCCCGACGGCATCACCACGGGAGCTAACGGATCACTTTCTGGAGGTGTTTCGGCAGAAGGTCAATCCCGACCTCTTCGTCCGCCGGGTTACCGTCACCGCTAACCACCTCGTAAAGCAGGCGGTCGCGGACCAGATGACCCATACGGAACAGCTGGACCTCTTTACCAACACCAACCAGCACCTACGAAAAGCAGACCAGGAACGTCGCCAGCGTCAACAGGACCAACGGGTACAAAAGATGGTCCTCAAACTGCAGGACCGCTTTGGGAAAAATTCGATTATTCGTGCCGCGGACTTGAAGGACGGGGCAGTCGCCAAGAAACGTAACAAGGAGATTGGGGGACACCGGGCATAATGGACAAAAAACAATGGGAAGCCGAGAAGAAACAGTTCAACGATACATCCCGTTATAACGATATAATGGACGTGCCTCGCCACGTCTCGAAGGCCCACTTGCCAATGCCCCAAATTGACCGGGCGGGCCAGTTCGCCCCGTTTGCTGCTTTGACCGGTTATAAAGAACTTCTGGACCAGACGGCCAAACGCTACCGAAATAAGGACTACCTCAGTCATTCACAGTTGTTGGCCCTCACTAAGCAGATCAAGAAGCTGAGTAAAATTTGGCCTTGGCCCTTAGTCACGGTTACCTACTTCAATGGGCAAAACGGCTACTATGAACAGTACACCGGACAGTTGGTCAACGTTGACTGGCAACGACAGCGACTACGATTTCGTGACGGGAGCTCGGTTGTGATCCGAAACTTGAAAAGAATTGCAGTAAAAAATGGGGCTGTGACATAAGTCCCAAATAATTAATGGAGTTAGATGAAATCTTCGGATTT
>NZ_AZGM01000072.1 GCF_001435935.1 Limosilactobacillus panis DSM 6035 | reverse complement strand
CGAATTGTCAACTCAAGTGCAACATGGCTATGAAGCTAAATATTGATGAAAACATTGTTGAGCGGTGTGGTAGTGAAGAAGCTTGCGGGGCTTGGTATTGATAGCTTGGACTGCTTGGTGGAGGTAGAGAAGGGATTGCTTAATGGGTTGGCCCTTGGGATAGAATTGATGAAGCAGTCCATTATTGTTTTCATTGCTTCCCCGTTCCCAAGGTGAGTACGGGTGAGCGAAGTAAATCTTGGCATGTCTAATTTTAGCCAATGTAGAGAATTCGGCACCATTATCAAAAGTGATCGAGTTAAACCAGTTTGGATGGTAATTAATCACCTTCTGAAGCTCTTGACGACAGGTT
>NZ_AZGM01000071.1 GCF_001435935.1 Limosilactobacillus panis DSM 6035 | reverse complement strand
ATTAATTGGTATTTGAATTCCCGGCCACTTAAATGTCTTAATTGGCATACACCAATCGAGGTCTTCCTGCTTAATCTACGTCACTAAATTCGTTCAAGTTATTTCTTGCAATCTGCCTTTATATTCTGAATGGCAAATCGCCGGCCGCCGAGCTCACCTTGAAGAAAATCCTGCTTCCTATAAGGGATTGCTTTTTCATCTAGGATTTACTGACTAAGCGGATCTGCTTTGGCAAATATGAAGATTATTTTCCTACTAGCCAGCTTCAATTCAAATATTTTTAACTCTTATTTTTTGGGCCACAGCAAGCTACATCTCCATTCCCATCTTCTTATAGGAATCCATCCCACCGAGCCAAAGCTGGTCCATCGGTACGTGCCGCTCCTCGGCAAAGGCCTTCATCAGCGTCATGTGGTTCATCAAATGGTATTTCTTGTTCGGGTCGGCTGGATCAACAACTTGCAATTGGGCCATCATCCCGCCATCTTCGTGTTCAATGATATGGCAATGGTACATGAAGACCCCTGCCACGTTGAACCAGACTTTGATTCGAACATGCTCACCTGGGTTAACCGCAACGGTATCCTTCAACCCGCGCTCATTCGGGTAGGGAGCATGCCCATCACGAGAAATCACTTCAAAAGCCGTCCCGTGCATGTGGTAGGGGTGAATCATGCCGGGAGCTGGATTGGTGTTCTCAATGTCCCAAATCTGGACCTTATGCAGTGGCATCTTGTAGTCAATCCGGTCCATCTTGAACTTCTTACCGTTTATCGCTACGGATTCATCCATCCCATCTAGGGTAACGTGGTGAACAGGCAGATTGGGATCAACCGCTGGGTCCGGCGTTTCAAAGAGCTGTTGCGGAAGCGTGGTGTGGTCCGGCTTAAATTCATGAATCCGGAAGTGGACCAGCGGGACATCGTCAGAGTACAGGGTGACCACATCGCCCGGCTTATACTTACCAAAGTCAACGATGATTTCCTGTCGTTCAGCACAGGTGATCAGCAGCTTGGTCATTTTGACTGGGTGCGGCAGAAGACTTAGGTCACCGGCAATCTGAGCGAATTCCAAATCATCGCTGAAGTGCAATCGAAATTCTCGCCGGTTGGCCCCATCGAGGAAACGAAGCCGGACCTTTTGGGTAGTGACGTCAAAGTACGGATTAATTGTCCCGTTAATCATCGGCGTTGGGCCCGCAACGCCATCTGGATCGTAGTCGGCCCGGTAATCCCACTGGTTGTCCTTATGAAAGCGACGGTCTTGCAGGATAATTGGAATGTCGTCAACCCCGTAGTTCCGTGGCAATGGCAAACTGGCCTCATGGTCGTCCTGGACGATGGCACCGCCAGCCAGACCATGCCAAACCTGTTCTGCCGTTGATGGACACGGGTGGGCGTGAAGCCAAACAAAGGCGGCTGGCTGGTTAATTTTGAAGGTGACGTCCCGACTCTTACCAGGATAGACGGGGGCATGGCAGCCACCATCCTCGATGGGTCCCGGAATAGCAAGCCCGTGCCAGTGGAAGGTTGTGACCTCGGGCAAGTGGTTGACCAGGTGGACGTGAATCGTCTTGCCCCGTTTAAAGACCACCGTCTTGCCCAACAGGGGACCATTGTAGCCCCAGGTCTGCGTTTTCTTCCCGGGAATGAGCTGTACCTCACCCGTCTGGGCCACGATGGTGTAATACATATCCGTGGCCGTTTCCTTATCCGGTTTCAAGAGTCCAGGAATATTTAAAGGCTGCTGGGGCGTCTGCGGTTCTTTCAGCGGAACGTACCCTGCGTCGTGATAATCGTAAGCTGCTTCATCATAGAAGTAGTTATTGATAACTTTTTCTTCTGCCATTACGATTCCTCCTTCAAATGAATAAAGGCGGTACCGGAGAGGTCCCCTGTACCGCCTTCGTCACGTTTATTGTAATGAGTCACGAGCCGTCAGGTCAACTACCGATGTGTGGTTTCTTGTTTAAAGTGTAAGAAGACACCACACGGTCCGGATCTGAGTTGTTCCTTCCTACCCGCCATATTAGATAGCTGCGGAAACATTAGGTAAACTGGTCAATAAAGCAGAGGTAAAATATTATCAATAAAGGTTTTAAAGTGGACAGAAAAGTCCATAAGGGTCTTTAATAGTGTCATCAGTCAAGGAATCTTCTCATATCTAAAGTGAAGGAAGGTACACTCCAATGAATAATGACCAATTCTTCCGCCGCTTTTGTTACCCCAATGGCTGCCTGAAAAACAAGTTAAAAGTTCATGATGCTCAACGATTAGCCGCCAAGGAGTTTCAAACGGTCTGTCAACAAATTCAACTAATACTGACACAAGCGCCACGAATAACTAATCTTGATGACTTGTGTACGGTTCATAAAAGACTGCTGGGCACTATTTATACCTGGGCGGGACAGGTACGTACAGACTACGACCTTCATAAGCGGACGGATGGTATGGACTTCTACGCCCAGCCAGCGGCAACCATCCCCCTGGCATGGCAATATATTGAACATGACCTGCTTCAGCCAGTGATTGGTGAAAAACAGCCATCAATCGAAAGATATGTGGAGTTGCTTGACAACATCAACACCCTGCACCCCTTCCGTGAAGGAAATGGCCGGGCAACCAAGACTTTCTTGCAACTACTGGCTAGACAGCATCACCAGTACCTGTATTTCCCCCGCCACCAAAAACAACTCATTGTGGCAATGAATGCTGCTAACTATAAAAAGATGGCGGAACAAGTACAACTGGTCCCCATCAATCAGCCGGTTACGCGGCCAAGTGCTGAGCCACCGTTTGACGATCAGAAGCTTACCATCTGCCAGCACCAGTTTAAGGACCAGCTCGCATACCGCACTGCCAGAGATAGCGTGCTGTTTAACCTTTATGAGGGCTGGCGGCCAAGTAGCGCGGAGGTATTAGCCATCCTGGAATAGGTTTGCAAAATAACGGTATTTATAATTTAATGAAGAAGAAAAAGTTACTTTTGTTTTGGGGGAGAAAAATGAAAAAACATCGTTTAACACATACCCTGGCGGTGGTTCTGGTGGCAGGCCTGATCCTATCCGGTTGCACAAATAGTTCGTCAGCTAAGCACAACGAAGCCGATAGTTCTAGCACCAGTTCATCCGCCACGGTTAACAACAACCAGTCGTCAACACCGTGGAATAGCAGTAAGGATCAAAAGCTGGCCCAGTTTATGGATGACTGGGTACCGACCATGAACCGGCAATACGAGAAATACAGTGGTCACGGAAACATCAGGACAAAGTCAGGGATGGAGTACCCAAGTGAATTTGGCCAAACGACCGTTAATGGCACGAATGATTCAATCGGCTGGGCACCGTCAGGAAAGGGCCCGTACGCATATAACGTCGTCGCCATTTACAATTACGACCGGCCGGGCAACGCGGCAACGAATATTACCTATGCCTTCGCATTTCACGACGGCGAGCCGGTTGCCCCCGTCGACCAAAGTACGAACGGAACTCCCGATTGGACACCAACTAAAAACACTGATGTTTCTGGTAACTTCGCCAAGATCGCCGCGGGCGGTTCCAGCTCATTTTAAGACTACTGGTAACTCACCAGCTAGTGCTTCTGGTTGACTAATTAGGAAGGGCCAAGAAGCTATATTTTCTCGCCAGCCCCTTTTGTTTTAGGTGCGCTCGAATTTATATCAATTGATCGTTTTCGCGGTAAACACACCACCTAGAGGTACTCTTCAATGTTCTTTCAGCTTCAGCTTATTAGTCACAAGCGGTATTGTGGAGGATTGATGCCCAATGCCATTGTCAGGCGGGTAACCTTGGGAAGTAGCAGATTACTTTTTTTAACAAGGGTCGGTTGGTGAAGAAAATCGCGGGTCTTTCCGGCGAAGATAACCTTTCCCCGTCCCATCACAATAACCTGGGGAACGTTTTGCGCGACCCAGTCAAGGTTATGACTGATTACTAAAATAGTGTGGCCCCGTTTTGCCAATTTAGTGAATATGTGGCTGACTAATTGCTGGCTTGGCCAGTCCAGGGCAATCATTGGTTCATCAAATAGGGCAATCTGCGGATTGGGAGCCAGAACGGTTGCAATACTCAGCAATTTACGATCCGATAATGAAAGATCATAGGGATTCTGCTGGGCCTGTTGGGAAAGGTTGGTTTCTTTAAGAACAGCCGTAACGGTTTCTGACTGCTTCTTTGCGGGAACCTTTAACTGGCGCAGTTCCCACTCAACCTCTTTTTTAACGGAACTATTAAAAAATTGGTCGTCCGGATCTTGAAACGCCAGGCCAATTTTGCGTGCCCGTTCGGTTTTGAGGAAGTCTTTCAACGGCTGCTGGTCAACCGTAATTTTTCCCTGGTGAGTGGTAACAAGGCCACCGAGCAATTTAAACAGGGTTGACTTGCCCGCCCCGTTTTCACCAATCATGGCGGTCAATCCCGGCTGCAGATCTAGGTGATCAGCTTTGACCGTGAATTGTTGCTGCGGGTATGAGAAACGGAGATTATGAATCTTGAGCTGCATGAAAAGCCTCCTCTAGTTGTTGATAATTGACGGGGTAGGACTGACCATCCGTCGGGAGCACCCACCCCATTTTTTTAGCTAGTTGCCAGCAGACCGGATGCTTGATTCGGGGGCTAGTGAAGCGATTAAACACGGCAAAAGGGGTGCCATGATCGACAAGTTGTCCTTTATCCATGAGCCAAAGTTCGTCCGCAACCTCCGCCAAAGCGTCAACCTCATAACTCGTGATAAAAACGAGGGCCGTTGTTTGCTGTAACCAGTGAAAGAAGATTTGTCGCCCGCGGGGATCCATCTGACTGGTGGGATCATCCATGATTAAAATTGCCGGATCGGTAACAATGACACTGGCAATTGCTAAACGCTGCTTTTGTCCTCCGGAAAGAGCCGCTGGTGATAGCGTCAGTTGGTTTGTAAGACCGAATAATTGAGCAACGCGACGGACTTTTTTCTTGATTTGTTGTGACTGAATTCCACGGTTGATAAGGTTAAAGGCTAGTTCATCGGCAACCGTCTCGGTAAAGCTAGTTAGTTGACTGCTGGCATCTTGCAGGACGACGCCTGTTTGGTGGTTATAGACCCCCCAGTCTTGCTGTGGCGACCACTGGTTAATCTGATAGTGCCCGCTAACCTCGCCATCAACCATTTTAGGAAGGGTACCTGCGAGAAGGTGACAGAGAGTTGTCTTGCCAGCACGACTATTACCGATGATTCCGATAATGTGTTTGTTTGTTAGGCGGATAGAGAAATCCTTGAGCGCGGGCTGACTAGCAGCAGGATAAGAGACACTGACGTGGGAAAATACTATTTTTGAATTAAAAGCCAAACCTTCATTCCTCCTAGCATAATAATGAGGATACTTAAGAGATAGTGATTAAACCTGGCGAGCAGGTAATGATGTATTAATGGCTGCGGCTGGCGCTGGGGATTATCGTATTCACGTAGCTGAAGTGCGATTGCTCTCGTCATGGCTTGGTCAAGCGTTTTAACGACCAAAGGAACTAAGATGGGGAAAAGCATTTTAAAACGATAAAGCCAAGATTTTTGCTGGCCAATGCCCCGGGCACGCTGGGCCAACTTGATCTGGTGCAAGTTAGCCATCATTTGGGGGAGAATGTAACAGACCGAAATGAACATGTAGACTTTCTTAAAAGCAATCCCTTGGCTTTCCAAATAACGGGCATTCTCTGTTACCGAAGTCGTCGCAATAAAGAAAAAGGTGGTAAGGACGATTGTCAATAGCCGGCTCCCAAGAAGGAGCGCATAATTGACACCTTCTTTGTAAAAGTTCAAAATCTCTATCCGCCAGAGCAGGGTATGGTTACCTGGGTTGACTAGCCCCTGAACTATGATCATCGTTGCAATAAAAAAGAGACTAAAGCTGAGGATCTTCACTAGACTACTTAGCTTGCCAATCGAGATGGCTAAGAGAAACAGAATAAAAACAAGTAGCCAGTTGATTGTCAAGGTCGGAATGACAAAGCTTGCGAGTCCCAGGCAAAGAATCAGTAATAATTTGGTGACGGGGTCAAAGCGTTGAAACCAGGTCAGAGTTGTCATTTTTAACGAACCTTCTTAAAGAAACTGATTAACCGTTGGGGAAGTTGATGGTAAATGAAGGCCGCCAGGTAGGCAACCACAATTTTATCTAAGATGTCCAGCATGAACTCGTCCAGAAAAGAAGCTACCCATACCGGGAAGTGATGGCCAACAAGGAGTGCAAAGACAGTATCACCCCAGACAATCCCCGTTTGGCCGCCGTAAAAGATGATATTTAGCGGGGTTGAAATCACTGCTGAAATAACGGCAATTACCAGGGCAGCGAGTAAGATGCACTTCTTTGTCTTAAACCAGCCCCGGGCGAAAAGGAGGCCGACGGTGAGGCCGATGGCAATGCTGGTAATCGAATAAACTCCAGACATCGGTGAAAGGGTCAGACTGTAGATAATGTTGTTTGTGAAACCGCTGATGGCACCAGCCAAGGGACCCCCAAGCATGCTAGCGAGAAAGGTACCGAGAGAACCAAGCCAAACAGGGAGCTTCAAGCCTTCAGCAAAGGCCTTGGCTACATAGTTGATACCAACCGCCACCGGAATTAATGTAATGGTTGCCGGCGATAGGGTGATTTTCCATAACGGATGATGCGATGTTGATTTATTCTGCATTAATAATTTCTCCTTTTAGGTAAAAAATACTTTAATTGTCTTAAAAAATAAAAGTATGATTGACTTTTATTCACCTAACAGTATAGACAATTTGTATTTTGATGCAAGAAGGAAAGGTTAAATTATTAGAAAAGTAAAGTTGCTTTCTTGGATAGATAAACGAGAAGCGGTGAATAGTTTCATTATTAAATGAGTGAAAGAGTGAAAAGCTAACAGTAATTTTTATAAGATAAGAGTAAATCAAGAAAGGAGGGGTAGAAATGCAAACGTACACACGACAAGCACAGGGGGGCGGACATACCGCGGATAATGGTAAATATTAAGGATGCCAAGGTTCAGCTAAAGGCCACTGGAGGCTCCCAGTGGCGAGAAAAATATCCGGCAGAAACTGATATTTTCAAAGCCGGTCATGGCGATGTCTTTATTAATGGCCAGGATATTGCTGGTTTTGCGGCAGTGATTGTGGGCAGTGAACCAACTTATCAAAAGATTGCGGGGACCTGGCAGCATCCGGTGGAAGATAATATTCCGGACGCCAGCTTTCTCTACCAGGAGGATTTCGAAGCGATGGGTCAGACCAGCCGTTACTCCAGTTTTCCATTCTTCTTCTCCAACTTGACTCAGGTAATTAAAGCCACCACGAAGCGTTTTGATGCTGATAATCGAAAAGCTGTTAAAATTGTCGATCCGTATAATCAAATAGAAGTCTATGGTACCTAACTCAAAAGTGACCGTGACCATATTCAACTATTGCTTAAACAAATTATTAAGGAATGGATCAAAAATAGATAATAGGCTCTAATATAACGACTAACATCGACGTTGTAACTGACCATTACTCAATTGTTAAATATTTTATGGAAGATAAACAGAGGTTATTTTTAATGAGTTAGTCTAGTTTTAAGACTGCCAAAATACCGTTATCTTGCTCTTCCACCTCTAAGTGACATTACACCTCTATTCACCATCAATAAATTATTAAAAATACTAAACTCGACTCGAAGTGCATAAATATTCTTAATTAGATAGATGTTAAATAGCTGAGCATTTTGATTTAATAACAAGTTTCACTATATTTCTAGTATTTTCACACGCCAAAATTGCTAAAACGCTTAATACTATTGAACTACGGTAATCTGTCGTGATCCAAAGCAACACAGCGGACAGCCACGTAAGAAAAAGTTGAGAAGTCAGTAACGTTTTTTTACGTAAAATAGCCAGTTATAGCGGCACTTTTGTCGTTATAACTGGCTATTAGACTTAATTATAGAGTTTTTCATGGCAAACAAACATGTAGTCTTAAGTGAGTTAGTCTAGTTTTAAGACTGCCAAAATGCCGATATATCGCGCTTCCAACTCTAAGTAACATTACAATTCTATTCGTATTCAATTGTCGAAGGCGGCTTACTCGTGACATCGTAAAGAATCCGGTTAACGTGATCAACTTCGTTTACAATCCGAACCGAAATCTTCTGGAGGACGTCCCACGGAATCTTGGCAAAGTCTGCCGTCATCCCGTCGATGGAAGTGACTGCCCGGATAGCAACCGCGTAGTCATAAGTGCGGCCATCGCCCATTACACCGACCGAACGAATTCCTGGCAAAACAGTAAAGTATTGCCAAATCTTTTCATCTAGCCCAGCCTTCTTGATTTCTTCCCGAAGAATAGCATCACTTTCCCGGACAATTTCCAGCTTTTCCGGTGTGATTTCGCCAATTACCCGGATACCGAGGCCCGGGCCAGGGAATGGTTGCCGCCATACTAATTCGTGCGGAATACCCAGCTTTTCACCTAGCTCCCGGGTTTCATCCTTGAAAAGCTTCCGCAACGGCTCAATCAGCTTAAAGCCAAGCTTTTTCGGCAGGCCGCCAACATTATGGTGGGACTTAATCGTCTGTGCCGTATCAGTCCCCGACTCAATCACGTCGGTGTACAAGGTCCCTTGAGCAAGGAAGTCAGCGTCCGGAATCTTCTTGGCTTCTTCATTGAAGACTTCAATGAATTCCTTACCGATGATCTTCCGCTTCTTTTCGGGATCGGTAACACCCTTTAGCTTACCAAGGAAGCGGTCCGCGGCATTAACCTTAACGATGTTAACACCAAGGTCGCGATTCAAGGCATTCATCACTTGGTCGGCTTCGTTCTTCCGCAACAAACCGTGGTCAACAAAGATACAAGTCAGTTGGTCACCAATTGCCTTGTGAATCAAAACAGCGGTAACACTGGAATCTACCCCACCGGATAGGCCCAAGATAACCTTCTTGTCACCAACTTCTTTACGAATGTGGTCCACTTGGAGGTCAATGAAGTCATCCATCGTCCAGTTATCTTTAGCACCGCAAACGTCAAAGGCAAAGCGACGCAGGATGTCCAAACCGTATTCAGAATTGCGGACTTCCGCGTGGAACTGAATCCCATAGAATTTCCGCTCATCATCAGCAATCGCAGAAATTGGGCAGTTCTTGCTGGTTGCCGTAACCTTGAAACCAGCCGGAACCTCGGTAACAAGGTCTCCATGACTCATCCAGACATATTGCTTTTCTGGCAAGCCCTTGAATAGCGGGGCGTTTTTATCTAGAACCTTGATATCCGCCCGACCGTATTCAGAATTATCCGCCTTTTCGACCTTGCCGCCAAACTCATAGGTCATCAACTGCATCCCGTAACAAATCCCTAAGATTGGGATACCCAGCTTAAAGATTGCGGGGTCAACCTTAAAGGCGCCATCATCATAGACACTGTTTGGTCCCCCCGAGAAAATAATCCCCTTCGGCTTAATCTTCTTAATCTCGTCTGCCGTAATCTTGTGCGAAAGGAGTTCCGAATAAACCCCAAAATCACGCAAACGGCGGGTAATCAGTTGGTTGTACTGGCTCCCAAAGTCAAGGACGATAATCTTGTCGAATGCATCTAAATTGACGTTTGCCACATTGCCACTTCCTTCGTTAAAATTTGCTCTTTTCCCTAAGTTTACAGGCTAAAAGGCGGACGGTCAACTGACGATAACAATTAATTGTTTCCTTTTTCGGCAAAATATAAACGGACGGGGCCCAAAATCAAGTAACTCTTAGGTCACCGTCCGTGAATGGATGGAATAATTATTGTATTCATTAAACCTTTTTACCTGTCTAAAGCGGCAGTCAGTAGCGCCAATTCTTCTTTAACAGCCTGTTCATCAAGGGTTGCCAATTCCTCATTTATTTTTAACATACTACCCCTCCTTTCTAAAGAAGTGACATTATACTTGCTTTCCATTTCCCACCACGACACCATTAACGTTGTCATCATTCATAACATTTGATAATTCATCTTTAAAGAGGAAGCCACCATAAAAGATTGCTACCTGGGTAGCGATGGCAAGTTCATAAACGGTCGCAAGTACATCCCGAATTTGTCGGTGGGCGATACGAATTCGCTGCGTATCAGCAGGCAGGCGATATTCCGCAGCCCAGCGCGGCTGGTAAACAATCACCATTCGATGCAGCTGATCAGCACTGATCCTGGCTAACACAGTCATCAAATGACGCCGCAGGAAGCTCGCAAAGTCCACTGCACTTAATCGTAAGTTTCCCTCGTCAATTACCAAGACTGGTTTCACAAGGTCCCTCAACATTTTGTGCAATTGCTCGTGAGCCTGTTCTATCGGCATAGTGAGTAACGGAATCCAGCAGCAATTAGCAATCCTTATCTTCCGACCAGTAACGCTTGTTTGGACAACAAGGTCAACCAACTTCGGTACTATAAAATCAGGTGCAATGCTTTGCTCCTTCAGCATGTAAATTGCCTCCACTCCACTCTTTTGCAACACCTTATCAGTTCATAACGCTAAGTTTTTTGACGAGTTGCAATATCACTACTCGTCAACGGTGGTACTACATCGCAACCGTGGTGGTAAAAGTTTTCATTCTGACTTCTCCTTGTATAATTGCTGCTAATTGATTCTTGTAACTACCTTCTTAATTGGTATTAATTTGTTTGTCAATGCAGATAGACCAATTTTATTTTGTGCAACCGTTAGCAACGTTGGCCTGTTAAAAATTCTTTTTACTTATTTTTACTATTTTGTGGCTCTTTAAATAGCTATAACCACTGATATATTTGGAATTATTTCCAAATTTGAATAGGTTAACAACTTTTGGTAAAATCAACTGTGTACCAGAATTTTACCGGAGATGAGTGAATGTTCGCGCGTTCTTTTCAACTAGACCAATTAAGAAAAAGCAAATGTGATTCTACCATAAAAATTATTTTTGGTATTCGGCGAAGTGGGAAATCAACTTTAATCAACCAATACCAAGCCTGGCTCAAGCAGGATGGTATTTCTTGTCGACAAATTAAGACTATCGATTTTGAACAAGATTTAAACTTTTTTGCCCTTAACATCACCACAATAGTAAACAAGATCAAAAAAAGCCTTATCAAAGAACAAGTAAATTACCTTTTCCTTGATGAATTGGAAAGCTTGCCTAATTACCAGCAGCTTGTCCGACAGCTGGTTAAGCTTACCAATGTTGACTTATATATTACGGGTTCTGACCACCAAATCTGTAAGTTAGCTCAACATTTTCCTTCCCAATTAATTGCCGTCCGCCCATTCAGGTTTCACGAGTTCATTGACTTCCACCACCAGCCAGCGGATTTTACCTCCCTTTACCATTACCTCAACCGGGGCGGTTTCCCCTTTGTGCAAAACATTCGTGATGATGCTTCTGTGCGTAACTACAGTGAAGACGTCTTGAATACGATTATTCTTAAAGGACTGATGCAACACCCCGGATTAGTTAACCCCAATCTTTTAAAACACCTGATTACTTTTTTAGCTCACCACCCTGGTGTTCCCATCAACGTCTCACAGGCGGTTGCTGCGCTACAAGAGCGTAACATTCAAGTCTCCAATAAGACCTTGGCATCATACCTTGCATTCGTCCAAGAAGGTTTTCTCTTCACCGCCTGCCCGGAATTAAACTTGACTACTGGAACCGTCAAGAAAACAAACGTCCAGTACTTTCCTGTTGACCCCGGTTTCCGTTGTTTACTTACTAACCACCAGGGGGCATTATCAGCGACTAATCTGACGATGCTTGTCTATAATGAATTAACGGCGCGTGGTTTCCAGGTTTATAGTGGTCAAAAGGGACGCCATCCGGTTACCTTTATTGCCACTCGCGGTACTAAGCGGCTCTTTTTTCAATTCAACTTTTCCTTCCTCAACCAAGCTGCATACGACAGGGCGATCAATGGTTTACGTCACCTTCCCGCCACAGCAGAACGGACGTTAATCATTGCCAAGCCCGGCGACCACGCCTGGGGGAAAGACGAGGAGTTTGCTGCAATTTCCCTCCTCGACTGGCTTGTTAACGAATAGTGAAGCGGCTAATAACTACAAATGAGGATAAGAAAATCATCAGAGCGCTCCACCACATAATTGCTGTATAGCACTCAAGAGCTAGAAGGGGCTGTGACATAAGTCCCAAATAATTAATGGAGTTAGATGAAATTTTCGGAT
>NZ_AZGM01000070.1 GCF_001435935.1 Limosilactobacillus panis DSM 6035 | reverse complement strand
TTTGTTAAATTCCGAATGGTGCTTCTGATTCAGAGGCTTTTTGTCACAACCCCCTTGTTACCTACTTATACAAATTTCGTGGGTGGGGTTCACCCTTAATCTCATGCTTAACGTGTTCCAACATGTCATCAACCATTTCGACAACGTGAGGATCATCAAGAATATAGAAAACCTTGGTACCCTCCCGCCGGCGACAAACCAGTTGGTAACGGTGGAGGATTCCCAATTGCTTTGAAATCACCGGCTGTGCCAGGCCTAATTGGTCAACAATTGTTGAAACCGACACCTCGCCATCGCAGTGACGCAGGAAATAGAGAATCTCAATTCGGGTACTGTTGCTTAATACCTTATAAATTTTAGCCGCTTCATTAATCAGGTCGCGTGTCGCGGTCACCATTTGCCATTCCCTTCTTTGAATTAATTAGGGAATATTATACCAGACTAAGCAGGTGGGTAATCAAACCACTGTCGTAAAAGACGTAGAGGCCAACCCCAACGTAAATCACCTTCATTAAAGTATCCCCGCACCTCGTCAGGGCCTTCTTGACAACTGGTAGTTCACCAATTGCCTTTATTAGCCAGACGACCACGACTGCCAAGACGCCGATAAAGAGAAGAGCCATTATAAAGTAGTTGATGGTCATCCCCGTCAGCACCGGTAAAAAAATTGACAGGTTACAGCCAGTACAAACCGCTAGATACGTGGTTAAGGTCGCCAGGATAGGCGCCCGGTCAGTCTGCTGGGCTGCCTCATCCTTATCGTGGAGCGCCATATAAATCGGTAAGAACCCCAGTAGGCCGATAAGCCATTCCGGTAAAAACAGGGCGAGGGCCTTACCAATTGTGAAGCTGAGGATCATCAAAATTAACACCCCCGCCAAGTAGCCAACCATCACATCCATGGTTCGGTAACGGTGGAGTAAAAACAGCATAATAATAAAGAAATCTAGGTTAACGGCAACAAACGTTACCAAGAGTAGCCAGTAATTCATCTTTGTTTCCTCCAATATATCAAATTCGATATATTATTTATATACCATTTTTGGTATATATACAAGATGGAATTTTGTGTTAATTAGTGTCGGTAAAGGCATTCCCGGCAAAAAAACTTTTTGCTCTAGACCATTCGTCAACCGGTACCCAACCAACCTTATTGACGGCACTGTTCCCCACCGGTGGGCCATTTCACCACTATCCAGAAACCGGTTCCTTTTGCCGTGCAGATAAGCGTTTGAGAGTATATAATTGTACAGGTGATAGAATTTCTGTAATTTCAGAAGGAGTGAACATTTTGGCTACAGAAAATAAAGCTGTTATTACATTATTTGGTGCAACTGGTGACCTTGCTAAGCGGAAGTTGTACACCGCTCTCTTCAAGCTCTACCAAAAGGGCTACTTGCAAGACCACTTTGCACTGCTCGGAACTTCTCGTCATCCATACACCGACGAAGAATTCCAACAAGTTGTTCGGGACTCAATCAAGGATGTTGAAGAAACTCGCAAGGGCGAAGCTGCTGACTTCTCCAAGCACTTCTTCTACAAGTCACATGACGTTACCAAGCCTGAACACTACACAATCCTAAAGAAGCGGATTGAAGAACTGGACAAGCAGTTTGGCACAGAAGGCAACCGCTTATTCTACATGTCCATGGCTCCCCAATTCTTTGGCACCATTGCCATGAACCTGAAGAAGCAAGACCTACTTTCTGACGAAGGCTTTAACCGCCTGGTTATCGAAAAGCCATTCGGTCGTGACTTTGACTCCGCTAAGAAGCTGAACGACGAACTGTCCAAGACCTTCGATGAAAACCAAATCTTCCGGATTGACCACTACCTGGGTAAGGAAATGGTTCAAAACATCCAAGCCCTACGCTTTGGTAACACCATCATCGAATCTTTGTGGAACAACCGTTACATCGACAACATCCAAGTTACCCTGAGTGAAAAGCTCGGTGTCGAAGAACGTGCTGGTTATTACGACAACTCTGGTGCCCTTCGTGACATGGTTCAAAACCACATTATGCAAATCGTTGCCCAATTGGCAATGGAACAACCTGTTTCATTTACCGATACCGACGTTCGGGTTGAAAAGATTAAGGCATTACGGAGTCTCCGTGTCTACACCCCATCCGAAGCCGCCGCTAACTTTGTTCGTGGTCAATACGATGCTGGGAACGGTACTGAAGCATACCGTGACGCAGATGGTGTTGCTCCTGATTCTGGTACCGAAACTTTCGTAGCTGCCAAATTAATGTTTGACAACTACCGTTGGTCTGGTGTGCCATTCTACGTTCGGACTGGTAAGAAGTTAGCCGACAAGTTCACCCGAATTGACGTTGTCTTCAAGAAGCCATTGATCGATATCTTCGCTGACCCTCGTCACGAAAGCGACCAAACCTTGAACTCCAACGTTTTGACAATCTTTGTTGAACCTAAGTCTGGCTTTGCTATGCAATTAAACGCTAAGCGCGCTGGCCAAGGCTTCACGACCCAACCAGTCGACCTGAAGTACCTGCAAAGTGATACCGACAAGAAGGAATCCCCAGAACCATACGAACGTCTCTTCCACGATGCTCTGGAAGGTAACCACACCAACTTCGCATCATGGGCTGAAATTGCCTATGCTTGGAAGTTCGTTGACGTAATTCGGAAGCTTTGGGACATTGAAAAGCCACAGTTCCCTAATTACGTACCAGGCTCAATGGGCCCTGCAGCCTCTGATGAACTGCTTGCCCGTGATGGTCGCCAATGGGTCTACCGTTTAAACCACTAATATACTCAAAAACGTTTTAAGAATTTTCTTAAAACGTTTTTTGTTATTAGATATCGGTTGCACTGTTAAATTTTTTTGTTATAATGGACATTGTGAAAATAATTACATGTTTTTCTTTAAGAGGAGAGTGACTTTAATGTCAGAGAATAAAGCACAAATCGGTGTTGTCGGTTTAGCTGTCATGGGTAAAAACCTTGCATTAAACATTGAAAGTCGGGGCTTCACTGTCGGTGTCTACAACCGTCACCGTAACCGGACTGACGAAATGATGAAGGATCACAGCGACAAGAAGCTTGTTCCTAGTTACACAATTAAGGACTTCGTTGACTCCCTTGAAAAGCCACGGCGGATCTTGCTGATGGTTAAGGCTGGTAAGCCAACCGATGCCGTTATTGATGAATTACTCCCTCTGCTTGACAAAGGTGATGTTCTGATTGATGGTGGGAACACTAACTTCCACGACACCATGGCTCGGAATGCTAAGCTGGACAAGTCCGGTATTAACTTCATCGGCATGGGTGTTTCCGGTGGTGAACTTGGTGCCCTCCACGGTCCTGCCCTGATGCCAGGTGGTCAAAAAGAAGCTTATGACTTAGTTGCTCCTATTTTGACTCAAATCGCTGCCAAGGCTGAAGATGGCAAACCATGTGTTACCTATGTTGGTCCTAACGGTGCCGGCCACTACGTAAAGATGGTCCACAACGGGATTGAATACGGTGACGAAGAGTTAATTGACGAAAGTTATAACATTATGCGAAACGTCTTGAAGATGCCAGTTGATGACATTGCTAAGGCCTTCGCAGAATGGAACAAGGGTGAACTATCCAGTTACCTGGTTGACATCACTGCTGACATTCTGACCCGTAAGGATGACCTTGGTGATGACAAGAGCAAGCCAATTGTTGACATGATTCTTGACCGTGGTGCCAACAAGGGTACTGGTAAGTGGAGTTCTGAAACAGCCCTTGAAGGTGGCGCTCCACAATCCGTTATTACTGAAGCCGTTTACGCTCGTTACATCTCCATGATGAAGGACGAACGGGTTGCCGCAAGCAAGGTCTTACCTGAAGAAACGGAAGCCATCTCCATTGATGACAAGAAGGAACTGATTGAAAAGGTTCGTGAAGCTCTCTACTTCGGTAAGGTTATGTCCTACGCACAAGGATTCGAACAAATGCGAATCGACTCCGAACGTTACAACTGGAACCTGAAGATGGGTGAATTAGCACAGATTTGGCGTGCCGGTTGCATCATTCGTGCCCAATTCCTGCAAAACATCACTGATGCCTTCGACAAGAACCCTGACTTGAAGAACCTTCTTCTTGACGACTACTTCAAGGACATCTCTAAGAAGTACCAAAAGGCTATTCGGGACATCGTTGCCCTTGCTGTTAAGGCTGGTATCCCTGTTCCTGCTCTTAGCGCTGCAATTAGCTACTACGACTCCTACCGTGCAGAAGTTGTTCCTGCTAACCTGCTGCAAGCACAACGTGACTACTTCGGTGCTCACACTTATGAACGTGTTGACCGCCCAGGTAACTACCACTACACTTGGTACAAAGAACAATAAAATCATTGCTACTGAATCCTACAGGGGGACCGGAACTTTCCGGTCCTCTCTTTTTTTATTGGCCGAAATAAAACTTTACCTTGTCCCTGTTGCCGCCTTTCAAATGTGGTTTGACCGCCATTTCACAACCTTTCGTCCGTGCCCGTCCATGATCAAAGATTAAAGGTACCAACAATTTTAATCGTAAAAGTTTACTAAAAAGATATTGACATATTTAGTGAAAGCGCTTAACATAATGGCTGTAAGCTATTATTTAATTTTACGTAGAAAAGGGGAGTCAATAATGGATAAGCAAGAGCCACATAAAGTTCGTTCGCGCCTCGCATACTCACTCGGTGCGTTCGGACATGATGCCTTCTTTGCATTACTTTCTACTTACTTTATGATGTACGTTACCGGTCACCTGTTTACGTCCGGTAACAAGTCCTTTGATAACCGGATGGTCGGATACGTTACGATGACCATCATGATTCTCCGGATTGTGGAATTACTGATTGACCCATTGATTGGTAATGCCATCGACCGGACCAAGACCAAATGGGGGAAGTTTAAGCCATGGGTTGTTGGCGGTGGTGTTATTTCTGCCGTCCTCCTGGCCGCACTGTTCACCCCACTTGGCGGTCTGAACGTTTCTAGTCCAATCATGTACCTGGTTGTCTTTGCTATCATCTACATCATCATGGATGTCTTCTATTCCTTCAATGATGTTGGTTTCTGGTCCATGGTTCCAGCCATGTCATTCGATTCACACGAACGTGACAAGATTGCTACCTTCGCCCGGGTTGGTTCAACCATCGGTGGACAAATCATCGGTTTTGTTATCATGCCAATGGTTCTGTTCTTCTCCATCAATCAAAACGGTGGGACCGGTGACGACCGTGGTTGGTTCATCTTCGCCGTTATCGTTGCTGCTATTTCGGCAATCACTGCAATCGGTGTGGGGATGTTTACCCACGAACAAAAGTCACTGCTTCGTGAAAATAAGGAGCAAACTAAGTTAAAGGATATCCTGCACATCCTGATCAAGAACGACCAATTGTTGGCAATTGCGATGTCCTACCTGTTCTTCACTACTGGTCAAACTCTGTTGAACAGTTTTGAACTGTACTACTTCACTTATATTCTTGGTAACTCTAAGGCCTTCTCAATCCTGGGTGGTCTGAACACGGTTGTCGGTGTTATCTCCGTCTTCGCCTTCCCACTTTTCTCAGGTAAGATTGGGCGTCACAAGCTCTTCTATGGTGCTGCAACGATTGAAGTCCTTGGTGCTGTAATTTTTGCCTTTGCTGGTAAGTCATTAGCACTTGTCCTGCTCGGTGCCGAATTGTTCTTCATTCCACAACCAATCATCTTCCTGGTTGTTTTGATGACGATTACCGACTCTGTTGAATATGGTCAATTAAAGCTTGGTCACCGTGATGAATCGTTGACCTTGTCAATTCGGCCACTGCTTGATAAGTTCGGTGGTGCCGTTGCTAATGGTGTTGTTGGTGCCGCTACTGTTGCTGCTGGAATGACTGGTGGTGCTACAGCCGCTACTGTTACTGCTCACGGCGTTAGCGTCTTCAAGATTTACATGTTCTTAATTCCAATTGCCTTAATTCTTGTTGGTATCATTATCTTCGCCCTTAAGGTTAAGTTGGATGAAAAGTCTCACGCCAAGATTGTGGCTAAGTTGGAACAAACTTGGGGTAAGCACCTTGGTGAAGAAGGCAATGACCAAAACGCCACTGCTGAAGAAGCCGCTCCACAACCACAAGCTGGCGTTACTAACATCCCAGCTCCGGTTGCTGGTGAAGTTGTTAACCTCAAGGACGTCAGTGATCCAGCATTTGCTGAAGGTAAGATGGGACAAGGATTTGCTATCAAGCCAGCTGACGGTAAGGTTTACGCACCATTTGCTGGTACCGTTCGGGCAACCTTCTCAACTCGTCACGCGGTTGGGTTAGTTTCCGACAACGGAATTGCCCTCCTGATTCACATCGGTGTTGATACCGTGAAGTTACATGGTACTGGTTTCATAACCTACTTCACTAAGGGTCAACACGTTGACAAGGGTCAAGAACTCATGGAATTCTGGGACCCAACTATTAAGAAGGCGGGACTTGATGACACGGTTATCGTCACCGTCACTAATAGTGAAAACTTCGCCTTTGAAATGTTAGCCAAGGCTGGCGACAAGGTCACCGACAAGGACAACATTATGAAAGTCACGAAGAAAGACTAATGTTATTTAGTTAAGTAAAAGGCTGACTGGCAGCAAACTACCAATCAGTCTTTTATAGTTTTAAAAAAGCAGGTCAGCGCTACTCGGCGTTGATCTGCTTTTGTTCTGTCCGGTGGTCATCAAAGTAAGCATGCACTAGTTGACTGTTGACCACCCGTAATTCATGATAGGAAAGGTTATTGGCAAAGAGCATCACCGTCTGCCGGCTTTCCCAGTTACTGTAAAAGGTACATGAATACCCACTCAGGTAACCATTGGCGTGGAGATATGGGGCCTCGATGTAGGCACCACCAAAGTAGGTTTCCCACGCTGCTTGCCGATTAGTATACTGGGCCAGCATCGTGGGGTTATCAAGTACGCCACGGTACAAGAAGTACCAATAGGCTACCGGGGTACACAGAATATCGCCGGCCCCGGGCTCTTTTGACATGCGCCTTTGTAAGGTTGACCACCCCTGCTTTTTCCCCATCGCCTGAGTTACCCGGTGCCCGTTCGTAAGATGGTCAGCGAACTCCACCCGCACCCCCAGGGGCCTTGAAACTTTGTCCGCCAGGTAATTCTGGTACGACTGCCGGGTCGTCCGGTGAATAACGGCCGCTAAAAAACTGAAGTCCACGTCAGAATAGCACCAACTAAATTTCCCCGTTGACCGGTAATGCTTTAACATATACTGACGTTGGGCCGCTTCGTCTTCTAACGGTGCCGCTAACTTACCAGGGACGTTACGAAGGCCACTCGTGTGCATCATCAGCCGCCCTATTGTAATTTGCGAACCATTGGCCACCTGCGGGTAAAAAGCGCTCAGCGGCGTGCTCAGCGCTAATTTCCCGGAAAGGACTAATTGGTTAATTGCCACCCCGGTCATCAGTTTCTGGAAGGAGGCAATCGGGATCACGCGGTTTGTACGGACCACCTGTTGGGAGTCCCTTGTTACCTGGTTGCTAACCACTTCTGGATGGTCACCAGGGCCATTTATTAGGGCCAGCCCGTTGACGTGTTTTTGCAAAAGGAGGTGCTGGACCGCCTCCCTTTGTGCCGGGGTTGCTACCTGGGCCCAGACCAAGGTTGGCCTTAAAAAGCATCCCAAGCTAACACTTAAGACTAAAAAGAGGGTCCTCAGTCCGTGCTTACTCATTGTCTTATCCCCTTTCAATCTTTGTTTTCTATCTGAGATTTCCATTCTAACATAAACACAAAAAAGGGGTTCCGTGCCAAAAACTGGTGACACTGGAACCCGTTTTAATCCAGGATTATGTTAGGCTTTATCAACGGCCGTCCGAACAACTAAGACGTCCACAGGGGCGTTCCGCTTTACATAGGAGGTAACGGATCCCATCACTGCCCGTTGCATCCGTGAAAGGCCACTAGCTCCAATCATGATCATGTCATTGTGGTGGTCATGAATGAAGTCAAAGGAAATGATTGTCTTTGGGTTACCCAACCGAATGTGGATATCCATATTGTCAAAGTCATTCTTTTCCCTTGCTTCTTTTAACAGCTTGGTCAGGTATTCTTTTGACTTATCAACCAATTGGTAAGCAATGCTCCCATCGGACATTCCCGCAAAGTTGTATTCCATTGCCCGGGTGTCAATAACGTTCAGTACATCAACATGGGCACCGTTACGCTTAGCAACAAAGATTGCCCGTTCTAGTGCTAATTCTGCTTCCTTAGAACCATCAACTGGTACTAAGATATTTTGGTATTCTTGATCCATATCTCTAAGCCTCCAATGCAGCTTTTTTCCTATGTAACTATTGTACCATTAAATTACCGGGATAAGTAAGGATTCGCGCGAACTCGCGTATTTTTTCACAATTGACAATTACGGCTAAATCACCTACAATTCAATCAATACATTAAGCTAATATGAGAATAATAACATTATTATTTAATCATATAGAGAAATGAGGCTGGGAACTTTATGGATAAAATCGACCGCAAAATTATTAACTCATTGCAAGAGAATGCCCGGGTGTCATTAAAGGAACTCTCTAAGAAATGTTTCATTTCCTCGCCTGCAATCGCCGCCCGCATTACTAAGCTGGAAAAGGCGGGGGTGATCAATGGCTACCACTCTTCCATTAACATGGAAAAGATTGGCTTCCACGTCCGGGCCTTTATCCAGGTCCAGTTGGAACCACGGCAAAAAAAGGAATTCTATCCCTTCGTCCAGAGTGTGCCCAACGTTGTCGAATGTAACTGCGTAACGGGCGATTATTCCGAAATTATGGAGGTTGTCTTTCCCTCAACCACCAACTTGGACGATTTCATCAACACCATCCAGCAACGCTTTGGAAAAACTAGTACCCAGATTGTCTTTAGTACCAGCGTCAACCACCGGGGAATCCACCTGGCAAACGAAGATGACGACGAGAACGATAAACTAAGCGAATAATAAAAAGGACGCAGAAAGGGGGCTGTGACATAAGTACTTTTACCAAGTTCAAATACGAACAGCGCGGTACGCAAATGGGCTCCAGTGTCCGGTATAACCGAACTCTGGAGCCCTATTTGCGCTCGCGGGGGCGTGAAAACGAAGTCATAAATGACTTCTGTCACGCTCCCCTTTCTTATCGCAATTATTACTTATTCTTTCCGTAATTATCAATAAACTTGTTGTACTGGTCACGATCTAACGACTTTTCTGATTCACCGATAACCAGGGTCGCAATTGAGTTGCCGACAACGTTAACGGCTGTCCGGCCCATGTCGACAAACCGGTCAATCCCGGCGATGAACGTCAGCCCCGCCATTGGTACCCCAATGGTGGAAACACTAGCGAGTAGGACAACAAAGGATGCCCCAGGCACACCCGCCATCCCTTTACTAGTAATCATTAACACAATTAGCAGGGTAATCTGGTGGGCAAGGGTTAAGTGCAGACCATAAGCTTGGGCCAAAAAGATTGCGGCAAGGGACTGATAAATAGCAGACCCATCAAGGTTAAAAGTGTAACCAGTTGGGATAACAAAGGAGGTGATTCCCTTATCAACCCCCATCTCATGAGTTTTCTTCATCAACCGAGGGAGGGTAACTTCTGAACTAGCGGTTGTAAACGCCAGAACAATTTCATCCCAGATAACCCGCATTGTTTTCCAGTAACGCAAGTGGAAGAGATGGGCGGTAATTCCGAGAATAACGATAATAAAAATCAGCATCGTGGCGTAGGCAATCAGGATAAAGTAGCCAAGCGGGAGCAGTGCATCTAGCCCCATTTCCGCAATGGTCATCCCAATCAGACCGAAGACCCCAACTGGGGCGAACTTCATTACCCAGTTAGTAACCTTGAACATTACTTCAGAAACCCCGTTTAAAACATCAATTAAAATTTTGGCTTTCTCACCGACCGCAGCAATTCCCAGCCCAAACAGGACGGAGAACAAGATCACTGGCATCATGTCACCGTCAGACATCGATTTAAAAATATTTGTCGGAATGATTGACAGGACTAAAGGCCAAAAGCCACTGTCATGGGCCGCGTGCTTGGCAGTCGACATGTATTGAGAAATATCCGTTGCGTGAAGGTCATGGATATTAATAAACGTTCCGGGGTGGGTCAAGTTGGCCATCCCGATACCAAGAATCAGGGCAATCGTTGTCAAAATTTCAAAGTAGATCAAGGTCTTGGCCCCAATCCGGCCCAGTTTCTTAATATCACCAATGTTAGCAATCCCTACTGTTAAGCAGGAAACAACGATTGGCATAACGATCATTTGGATCAGGCGGATAAAGATTGTCCCCAGACTTTGCATCACTGTGATGGCACTATTATTTTGGTAGAAAATCACTCCACAGATAATTCCCAAAACTAAACCAATCATAATTTGCCATCCCATGCTTTGACGGCTGAACCGATAATGTTTCACTTTTACATCCTTCTCTCCCTTTCAATGTCAGAGAATACTTTATCACATGTCGGCTTACTTTTCACTAACTGATAGGGTAAAATACGAACAGAATCGTTATATTTATATAGCAAGTTCACTATTTATAAATAACACTTTTCTAGGAATGATGATAGTAAAGTTCTGGTTTTGTCTGAAATAACCTGGATATAAAATAATAATATACCTTTTTTACCACAATATTGCCCTAGTATCCGTCCTTATCGTTTGGCTAAAATATTCTACAATTGTCCGGATTTACTTTTTAAATTTTTTTGAAAAAATATTTATTCTGGCCTTTATTCACTATTTAAAAATCACAGCCACTTTAAATATCGTCTTCTCCCTGCCAAATAAAAATGCTGGCTAGGCATTGGCTCACCTAGTCGGCATTTTCAACTTTCTTTAACGTTGCAACGTGTTCTGCAGTACACGCTAAAACAACCGAAGCCGACGCTTACAGCGTCAACTCCGGTTGCCGTACTTCTACTTTTACATAGCCGTAACGTGCTCCACCCCCACGGGCCTAGTGCCTAACAGAAAAAACGGCTGGCGCCTTCTGCGCCAACCGTTTTCCCATGTTAGTCATACGGCCCTCTTCGGGGGGTCCGCACTCATTTATTTTGTTGTCTGCCGCTTTATCAAATGCGTTCCCACAACTGTCTTGCACGGGTCCGCATCTGGATTCTTTAGCCGCTTGACCATCATGTCAACCGCCGCGTGGGCCATTTCATCCGTTGCCACGTGGACCGCTGACATACTTGGGTAAACATACTTGACCAGCGCCGTATCGTTAAACGAGATCAACGCTAACCGCTGCGGAATCGCAATCTTAGCTTCCTGAACCGCTTTTAACGCGCCAACCGCCATCGGATCGTTTGCAATAAAGATTCCGTGCGGTAGGCGATTACCGAGCCGCTCAATTGCCCGTTTCATTGCTTTATATCCCGACATCGAGGTGTAGTCGCCGGCAAATATAAATTCGGAGTGATACAGGTTCTTTTGGCGGAGGTCATTTTCAAAATAGAAGCGCCGGAGGTCCGGAACAATCTCGTTATCCGTAGTGGTTTCCGTTCCCACTAGCATTCCAATGTCCTCGATTCCCTCATTAACGAACTCGCTAATTACGGAACGAACAGCATTTTCAAAGTCGGGAACCAAGCAGTCATAACCAGCAGCTAAACTATCATAATCAACAAAGACAATGTTCTTTGTCACTAACTGAAACTTCTCTACCTGGGCATCACTAAACTTACCAATCGCAATAATACCAGTAACGTCTTGAGGAATATCCTCCATGTTATTCTGGTAAATCGGCACGGTCTGTAGCCCCCGGCGTTGGGCAGAACGCTCAATTTCCATCCGGATAGCCATGTAGTACAGATCATCCAGCTCCTGGGTCAGTGAGTACCACTGAACAACCGCAACCTTTTGGACACGGTTGTTCTGCGTCCGCTTATGTTTCGTATAGTTAAACTGCTCAGCGGTCGCAATTACCCGTTGCCGGGTCTTTTCGTTAACTGAAAGGGTCACGTCATTGTTGAGGATTCGCGATACCGTCGCAATTGATACCCCAGCTTTATTTGCAATGTCTCGTAACGTTACTGACATCCTCACAGACTCCTTTCAGCTTTAATCATTACAGTTGCTTGATAAACCGGTCCCAGCCAGCTTGACCGGCAACGTCTTCCTTGAAGACCCCGGCGTTTTCCAGAACATTAGCAAAGATGTTGGCCAGCTCTTGTTCCATCACTTCGTCAACGTTGTCTTTCGTAATCTTTGTCTTAGCCTGAACTTTCTTTGCCCATGGCAGGTGGCTGTCGGCAATCTTGTTTTCGGCACCCAGCCAGAACTTTTTGACTTCGTTGAGTTCGTCCTTAAGACGGGCAGGTAGGATTGCCCGGCCCATCACTTCAATCAGACCAATATTTTCCTTCTTAATGTGCCACAGCTTTTCGTGCGGGTGGAAAATACCAAGTGGGTACTTGTCACTCGTGTTATTGTCCCGCAAAACAAGGTCGAGGACGTACTTCTCACTGTCACGGTGCATGATTGGCGTAACCGTGTGGTGGCGAGTGTCACCATCAAATGCCTTAATGTTGAGGCTTTCGTCGCTGTAATGGTCCCAAAAATCAATAATGTGGGTCCCCAAGTCAATCAGTTGGGTTGCATCCGCGCTCGTTAACCGAATGTCGCTCATTGGCCAGTTAACGATCCCAGCTTCAACTGCGGGGTAGTCAGCAAATTGCAGAGGCTTCTTGATTGACGCCTTCATCATTGGGAAGGTGTGGCGGCCACCCTGGTAGTGCTCATGGGCTAGCATTGAGCCCCCAACAATCGGCAGGTCGGCATTGCTACCAACGAAGTAGGCTGGCAGCTGATTTTCAATTTCTACCAGGTTAATCAGTGTTTGCCGGTTGATCTTCATTGGTTCATGCTTACTGTACAAGAAGATGCAGTGTTCGTTGAAATAAGCGTATGGCGAGTACTGGAAGCCCCACTGCTTACCACCAATCGTCATCCGGATAATCCGGTGGTTACTCCGGGCTGCTTGACCTAGCCGGCCCTTGTAACCCTCGTTTTCCATGCACAATGCACATTGTGGGTACTTCTTCTTCGTGTCGTGAGCCGCTGCTGCGATTGCCTTAGGATCCTTTTCCGGCTTGGAAAGGTTAATCGTAATCTCTAAGTTACCATACTTGGTCGGCTTATCAAAGACCACGTTCTTCTTAATCGCCGCAACCTTAACGTAGTCGTTGCTGGTACACAGCTTGTAGAACCAGTTAGTGGCGGTCTCCGGGGATTGTTGGTACTTTTCCCAGAACTCGCGATTAACCACTGATGGCCGTGGAGTCATCAGGTCGTACAGCTGGTCATTGAGAATCTCTCTGGCCGTTTGGCCGTCCTCAATCTTCCCCCGCTTAACAGCCAGGTCAACCAACTGGGCAACCAATGGCTTATCCGCAGCGGCTTCGACATCTTCGTCACCAACCAGGGCCCGGATTTTGTTTAATACGTAAATCCGGTCCAGCGGTTCATAGGCGCCACTTTCAATTACCTTGTCTGCATATTCTTCCAATAACTTCATTTTCTCATTCCCCCGCAATTGGATATCAATTACAACTTATGTGGTCCGTCAACCACTTCAGCATCATAGAAGCTGGCATCGTAGCCAATCTTGTCACGGTAAATCTTACCGACGTTCTTCTTGAAGTCTTCCGCAGCGGACTTCTTAACAATGGCAATGGCACTGCCGGCGAATCCACCGCCGACCATCCGGGCACCCAGGCAGCCAGGTTGTTCCCAAGCACTTTCTGCTAAGGTATCCAGTTCCTTACCAGTGACTTCGTAGTCGTACTTCAGGGAAACGTGGGATGCGTTGATCAAGCGGCCGAGTTCTTCCAGGTCACCCTTTTGCATTGCGTCGATGGCCCGCTTTGTTCGTTCATTTTCACTAACGGCGTGCCGGGCCCGACGAATTAAGGTGGCATCGTTGATCAGGTAAGTGTATTGGTCAAAAGTTTCAGAGTCAATTTCACCGAGCTTAGTGATGTTTAACTTCTTGCTCAGGCGCTTAACTGCTTCACCACATTCTTCAACCCGTTCGTTGTACTTGGAGCCCGCTAAGGAGTGGGTCTTGTTCGTACTCATGATCAGGATTTCGTAGTCACCCAGTTCAAGTGGCAGGTACTTGTATTCCAAGGTATTGCAGTCTAGGAAGATGGCGTTGTCTTTCTTCCCCATCCCGACAGCAAACTGGTCCATGATACCGGAGTTCAGACCGACAAAGTCGTTTTCGGTCTTTTGACCAAGCTTAACTAACTCAATTTCATCAATGTCTAAGTTAAATTCTTCCTTCAGTAAGTTCCCCATCAGCATTTCAATGGAAGCAGATGAAGAAAGTCCGGAACCGTATGGCAGGTAACCATGAATGTAGAAGTTGAAACCATGGTCAATCTTGTAGCCACGCTGCTTCAGGTAAACAAGCATCCCCTTAAAGTAGTTGACCCACTTTTCGTCCTTCGCGGTTTGGGGTTGCTCATCATTGATATCAAAGGTGATGATCTTACTGTTCTCTTCCTTAGCGGAGTTAGCAGAGTAGATTGCGACCTTGGTGTCTTCCCGTGGCCCATAAACACCGTACGTCCCAATGCTGATTGCACATGGGAAAACATGACCACCATTGTAGTCGGTGTGTTCACCAATCACATTGATCCGGCCTGGTGAGAAGAAGACATCCTTACCGTTTTCGTTAAAGACCTTTTTATATTCATCAAGAAATTGTTGCTTATCCATCACAATTAACCTCCATACCTCAAATAAAACTTATGGTAAACTTTTACTAAATATAATTTAATATTATTTACCCGATTTGTCAATAAGCGCTTTCATAATAATTAAATAAAATATGGTAAGCGCTTTCTTGAACACCTTAGTAATAGTAGCTTTTGCTAATCAATGCTAAAATTATTTTTAAAGAGGAGGGACTTAAATGGCAATTTATCACGCTAACGATCTTTTGCCCCTTGCCCAGCGAACCGGGCGGTGGGTAGTAAGAAAGATCAATAACCAGCCGGTACTATACACCACCAACCTCGGTAGTGTCATCAAGATGGTCAGCCAGGCAGCCCGAGAAGTTCAGGTAACGGTCCTGGACAACGGGAGTGCGCAGGTGGCTAGTCAGTTCTATGCCTACCGGGTTGACCAGGGGCAATGGCAGCGGGTCGCCGCCGCTAAGGGAACGTGGACGATCCCCCTGCCAAGTTGCCAGTCCCACCTCATCGAAGTAATGACGGCCGGCAACACTGACCTCGACCCGGTCTGGACCGGCCAGGCGGGGTTCGCAATCATCAGCATCACCAGCAGGCCGGGGGCCCTTCATCCCGCTCCTTTGCAGCCACTCGTTGACTTCATCGGTGACTCAATAACGACCGGCTGCTGGGTAGCCGGGCACCATGCTTCTGCTGATTACCGGCCCGAGAGCAACTATGTCGGTATTGCTAGCGACCAACTGGGAATCGACAGCGTACGGATTGCCTATTCCGCCGGCGGGGTTTTGCGCCCGGCTACCGGTGGGGTTCCCGTGGCCAGCCAGTTTCTTCCCCAAATTGACCAGACTACCCGGTGGGCGGTCAACCGGCCGGACATGGTCGTTGTCAACATCGGGGTCAACGACCGCCGCTACCCTACCGACCAGTTTATCTTGGCATACGACCACTTTATCAGTCAGGTGAAATCAACTTTCCCCAACAGTTTGATTCTGATCATGGTCCCCTTTAGTCAAACCTTCCGTACGGAAATCGTCCGGTGCGCACACCGCCACCACCTTCCCGTGATTGATACCAGGGGTTGGTGCACCAGCTTCATCGATGGTCTCCACCCCGACCAAATTGGGGCGCAAACGGCGGGACGGCGGTTAGCAGGGGCCCTTGCCCCATTTTTAAAACAAATCAAAGGAGGAAAATAACAATGAAACGCTTATTAAACATTGAAGATGGCTATAATTTCCGTGAACTTGGTGGCTACCCCACCCAAGATGGGCACCAGGTAAAGTTTAACCGGCTAATCCGTTCCGGCTCCTTAACCCGGCTCAATGACCACGACCAGGCTGTCCTGGCAGCCATCCCCGTCAAGAATGACCTCGACCTCCGTTCCAATCCAGAAGTCGCGGCTGCCCCGGACCGGGTTCCTGCCGGCGCAACTTACCGTCACCTTCCCGTCTTTGCGGTCGACGAAACGGACGCCTCGCACAGCGATGAAGAGATTGCCCAGCAAATGCAAGAAGAGGGTAACGGCTACCGGCACATGCTAGATGTCTACCGGCGGATGGCCAGCTTGCCAAGCGCAAAAAAGACCTACCAGGAGATGTTTAAGGTCCTCCTGACCACAACCAACGGGGCCACTCTCTTCCACTGCACGGCGGGAAAGGATCGAACCGGTTTTGCTGCCTTCCTCATTCTCTCCGCACTGGGTGTTCCACGTGAAACAATTATTAAGGACTACCTCCTAACTAACGAGGTCACGGCGGACGTACGGAAGAAGTGGCTCGCTGGGATCCGTAAAAATAGTGCCGGCCTTGGGAATGTTGACGCGGTCGTCAGCAATCGTAACGCCCTGGCCTCCGTTAATGCCGACTACCTCAATACGGCCTTGGCCACAATCAAAGAAGAGTCTGGGGACGTTGGCCACTACCTAACCGACTACCTTGGCCTCTCAAAAGGCGATTTAACCACCCTGCGCCATTTATATTTGGACTAGGCCAGGTTATAATTGATATACAAGGAGGGAGCTAGTTATGCAAATTTCTGTTCCGTTAATTGACGGTTTCTTGGCTGACGAGTACGGCAAGTATGCACCGGCCGATTTGATGGTCGCTAACCACCCAGTGAAATCTTTCCCCATCCACATTACGGATGCCCCCGCGGGGACGAAGTCGTTTGCACTTGTTTTCATTGATTTTGATTCAACCCCCGTCTGTGGCTTTACGTGGATTCACTGGCTCGCTGCCAATATTCCAGCGACGCTGACAGCTATTCCAGCCGATGCCAGCCGCCAGTTAAAAGCCCAGTTTGTCCAAGGAAAGAACAGTAACGCCGGCCGCCTGGTCAATGGTGACCCGCAGATTGCCAGCGGTTATGTTGGCCCGCAGCCACCGGACAAGGCTCACGACTACACATTAACCGTCTACGCACTAGATACCGTCCTCCCCTTAGAGAACGGCTACTGGCTTAATGACTTTCTCCACGCTGCGGAGGGTCATGTCCTCGCCAAAGCTAAAGCAACCATTCCTAGTCGCGCTTAAGGAAGTGATATTATGGAAACAAGGATTTTCTTTAATCCGGGTGATTCAATCGCCAACATTCATGACTACAACGAAGCCGTTCGGAAGGGGCAAATCTTCAAAAAAGAGCGGCACAGTGATGACCTGGTAATTGCCAAGGGCCCTAATGATGAAGAATACGCAATCTTCTACGCCAAGGACGCCCTGCCGGCCAATCATCAAAAGTCAAAGCCGTACGATGTTAAGAACAAACTTTAGGCTGTGTTACTTTAAAACAGACTAAGCTTAGTAGTGGAAATATCAGAACGACGGTTCTGATGTTTTCACTACTTTTTTGTTAAAGTAGGAGTGAAGTTGACATGTCGTATTTTTATATGACGCTTGACGTCGGATTTAAAAATGGCAACTTCACAAGTCTATTATTAATCTGTTCTTAGTCTGTTGGCTCTTAAGTCGTGTATTGAAAATTAGATTTAATAGATCTTTTGTGATTCTACTTCATTTGGAGATGATAAAATTGCGTACTGTATTTGGAATTGATGTTAGTAAACATACAATTAATCTGGCAATTGTAGTTATTAAAGTGAAAGTTGATGAGTGTAAACTAACCCTTGATCGTCCTGGATTAGCCGACTTATTAAAATTACTCAAGTCTTTCCATCAACCTGAAGTAGTTTTTGAAGCGACTGGCATTTACTCACGAATTCTTCAACACTTTCTTGATTGTGATGAATTTGAATACACAATGCTTAATCCATTAGCTGCTAAAAAGCAGCTCGATAATTTACGTCCTTACAAATCAGACCGCAGTGATGCATTAAATTTAGCTCAAACTAGTTTTATTATTCACCGCTCTTTATCTTATAAGCAGAGCCCAATATATGAACAACTACATGATCTTAGTCGATTTTACCAAGAGGTAAGTCGGAATGTTATTAGTCATAAAAACCGCCTACACCGTGCTTTGCAGCTCACCTTCCCGCAATTAGAGTCACTATTTAGTAACACTAATAACGAGTTATATTGGGCAATTGTGCAACACTTTGCTTGCCCTTCGCAAGTCTTTAATACTTCATTTACTGAGCTATATTCCTTTATCCTGAATAGCACTAATAAAATTATATCGGCTAACCGCGCAAACCGCATTGCCAAAAAGTTATTAGTACTTGCTAAAAAAGCTTATCCAGTTGTTGATGACAATTCTTATGTTTACGAACAAATTCGGTACTTAGCTAATCGCATTATGAAAGAAGTCCACGAAAAAGATAAAATCATTACAGAAATGCATCATAAAGCAGAAAATTTACCTGAATATAATTTACTATTGAGCATTCCTGGGTTTGGGGTACGAACTGTTACCTCTTTAATTGGTGAATTAGGCGATATTCGTCGCTTTCACAGTAGTAATGCGCTTAATGCCTACATCGGGATTGATCTTAGACATTATGAATCAGGCAACTTCGTTGCTGCTGATCATATTAGTAAACGTGGTGACGCAGTCGCTCGTAAAATTCTATTTAGATCCATTCAAAATATTGCAGTGGCTAGTCATTTTCACCTTAATCATATTAATGACTTTTATCAGAAAAGGAAAAGGCAATCTTCTCAGCCTGGGACTAAGAAAATTGCCATTGCAGCGATACATCGTCTTCTCAGAACGATTTATCATCTCGTGAAATACAATCAATCTTATAATTATCAAATAGCCAAATCATAATTTAAAATTAATTCTTATTATTATTTTACAACCCATGAAAAATAAATCTAGTTCATGAGCTTATTTTGTTATACCTTAAATTCTCGAATTGTCAACTCAAGTGCAACATGGCTATGAAGCTAAATATTGATGAAAACATT
>NZ_AZGM01000069.1 GCF_001435935.1 Limosilactobacillus panis DSM 6035 | reverse complement strand
GCTGCTTAGAAATTATTCAATTTATCTTATCAGTACTTCTTGACGAAGAGCCATAATAAACAAAACGGTCCCGGCCATCTGGCAAATGCCAAATGGTCAGGACCGTTTTTCGTATCAATTCATATCTAATCAGTGTATTGTTGCAAAATCTGTTTGAGTTGTTCTGCCGGGTGATAGCCGACAATTTGGTCAACAACCTGACCGTCTTTTTTAACCATCAGTGTTGGAATACTCATGATTTGGAAGTGGCGGGCAGTCTCCGGGTTTTGGTCAACATCCATCTTAAAGAAGTTGATGTTCGTCATATCCTCTGATAATGCTTCGACAACTGGGGACTGCATCCGACATGGTCCGCACCAGGTTGCCCAAAAATCAATTAACGCAACACCATTTGCCGTATCTTTTTCAAATGTTTGGTCGGTTGTAACGTTTACTGCCATTTTGTTAACTCCTCTCGTTTTCTATACCCTTATTCTACCAGAGCTCATTTTTAAAGTCACCACATCTGCTTACTTATTATAAGTTAACAATGGTAGCTCCATCACCACCGTTATTTGGTGAGGCATACGAAAAAGACTTAACACGGGGGTTACTCTGCAGGTATTGCTGGGTTCCCTTCCGCAATGCGCCCGTACCCTTACCATGAATAATCGTTACTGAAGACAGGTTATTCAGGAGGGCGTGATCGATAAAGTTACTTAATTCACCCATTGCTTCCTCATAGCGATGGCCCCGGAGGTCCAGCCGGGCAGAAGTCCGCCGCGTCTGCGTAGTCCGCACCGCTGGTTTCCGTGGCCGCGTCGTCTTATCCTTAGGCAGGTTCTTTTTGGCAACCTTCTCGAGGTCCCGCTCGTCAATCTCCATCTTCAGGATCCCAATCTGAACTTCCCACTTATGGCTTCCCCGCCGGTTCAGCAGTTCACCATACTGGCCATATGATTTTACGAGGGCACTGTCACCCTTATGGAGGTCATGCTTGGCCTTCGCCCGTTTAAGAACGGTATTATTCTTCAACTGGGGGTTCTCCTGGTGGAGGGCGTTGAGAGCCCCCTGGGCGTCAATCAGCTGGTTCTCCTTGACGTTGGCCCCCTGCTGAACCTCTAGCTGGCGGAGGTGGTGAATGATCTGGTTAGCTTTACGCTTAGCCATTGACACCTGGTGGTTGGCCTTAGACCGGGCTTGATCAAACAGTTTGTCACGTTGTTCATTGAAGCGATCAAGTTTCTCGGTTAACTCCTTCTCCTTGGCCTGGTTTTTTGCGACCAGCTTAGTCAACCGCTCGTTTTCTTCCCGGGCCGCTCGCCGTTGTTCAACCAAGTCACCAATCATCTTATTCAGGTCCTGACTATCGTCGCTGACCAGTGACCGGGCCTCATCAATGATTGTCGACGAGATACCAAGCCGTTGAGCAATCTCCAGCCCGTTTGACCGTCCCGGAATCCCCAGTAAGAGACGGTAAGTTGGCTCCAACGTTTCCTGGTCAAATTCCATACTGGCGTTAATTGTCTTGGCCCGGTCATAACCATAGACTTTGAGTTCCGGGTAGTGGGTGGTGATTACCACCATGCTCCCCTTGGCCCCAATGGCATCAAGGATAGACATTGCCAGTGCCGCCCCTTCCTTTGGGTCCGTCCCGGCGCCTAGTTCATCCAAGAGGACCAGGCTGCGGTTGGTAATCCGGTCAAGAATTGCCTTCACATTATCCATATGCCCGGAAAAGGTACTCAGGTTTTGTTCCAAGGATTGTTCATCCCCGATATCTGCAAAGATATTGTCAAACACGGCGATTGTACTCCCCTCTTCGGTCGGAATAAACAGTCCCGACTGGCCCATCAACTGGATAATCCCCAGGGTCTTTAAGGTGATAGTCTTACCACCGGTGTTGGGTCCCGTGATGATAATTGCCTGGTAGTCCTTACCAATCTTAATGGTGTTGGCGACTACCTTATCACGGGCAATCAGGGGGTGACGGGCCTTGCGAAGGTTCACCACGTTATCCCGTGAAAGCAACGGTAAGCTAGCCTTCATCTGGTGAGCCAAAGCAGCCTTCGCATTTACAAAATCCAGGTGGCCCAGTAGTCGTTCGTTATTTAAGATGTCATGCCGGTAAGGGGTGATGAGGGCCGACAACTCAGCGAGGACCCGCAGGACTTCCTGCTTTTCCTCAATCTGTGCCTGCCGTAAGCGGTTATTATCCTCCATCACTGCCCCCGGCTCGATGTAGAGGGTCTGACCACTCGCACTCTGGTCGTGGACCACCCCACCAAACTTATTCCGGTAGCGGGCGAGGACGGGGATCACGAATCGGTCATTACGCACCGTCACAATTGGCTCGCTCAAATACTTGGCACTTTTCCCAGCGGTATAGTGGTCCATCTGAGTGCGAATTTCATCTTCCGTCTTCGTAATCAGCTGGCGGATACCATGTAGCTTGGGGGAGGCTTCATCCGTAATCCGCCCGTCTGGGTCAACCGATCGAACCAGCCGTCGTGTTACGGAAGGAATGGTCACGAGGCGGTCAACAACCCCTTCAAGGACCCGTAGCTTAATCTTCTTCTCCCGCATCTGGTCAAAAAAGTTTTGCACACTCATGCTGGCCTGTAAGACTTTTGTCACCTGTGCTAATTCGGTCCCGTTTAAGTTGGCACCAATCCGCAACCGCTTCATTTGTGGCTTGACGTCTGCTAATTTAGGAAGGGGAATTCCACCTTCCAGGCGCAAGATATCGGCCCCATCGGTGGTTTCTTCCAGCATCTGGTGAACCGTATCAAAATCCGTTGCCGGCATTAAAGCTGCCAGCTCTTGGCGGCCCGCTGCGGAAACCAGGTAGTGGGCAAGGCCCGTCTTGATTCGATTAAATTCAAGTGTTTCAATAATTTTGTGATTCATACTTAACTTCCTTTTAGCCGATTGTCTGTAATAATAAATGAGCTAAAACTGGTGTCTGGTTGATAATCAACCGGGCCAAACCGGAGTTAGCAATCTGCATTTGCCACCACCCTGCTGGCCACAACTGGGTGACTACCAGAACCAGGAAAATAATGATGTAACCAATTACCAGGGAAAGGGCCCCACCAGCGAGGCGGTCCACCGTCCCGATAACGGGCACCCGCTTAATCCAACGTAATTGACGGATCCCCCAGTGACAAATGATGGAAACCGCGGTAAATACCAGGAGAAAGGCAATCCCCCGACTGAAGAAGGCACTCGTATCGACTGCCGAAAGAATCGCACTTGAATAAGAGGCCTCGTCCGTAACATTTGGCAAGAGATGGCTTAACCATGTCCCGAGCAGCGGTGCAACCGTCTTGGCGGCAAGCCAACTGACAATATATGCCCCGGTATACAGGACCATCATGATTAAACCCTTGCGGTGTCCATTTATAAAACAACCAATCAAAATTAAGATAATTAACGTGGTTAAAATCATTTTCCTGCCCCACTAATCCGTGAGAGAATCCTCCCACAAGTATAAAGAGGCTTCTAGTGTTCGACGGTGCCGAGCGCTAGGAGCCCTTCTTTATTCTTTATTATCACCATAAACTTATGCGTTGAAGTTACCGTCATCGTCAAGGAAGGTATTCAAGACCTGTTCAACCATGTCCCATTCCTTATCGTCTTCAATCGGAACGAGGTCTTGGCCGTCGCCGTCCTTGTTATCAGCAACAATGTAGGCCTGAATATCCACCGAGTCATCATTTTCCTGTTCTGCTGGGTAAATAAAGATATAGGACTTGCCATAATCATCCGAATCGAAGGTAAATAGTTCCTTGAAGAGCTGTTCGTTACCATCCTCATCGATTAAGGTAATCAGGTTATCGTCGTTATTTTGCTTTTTACTCACTCTAATCATCCTTTATTTTAGTTTTTGTACTAGTCGGCCGTGACGATCAAGGTAACTCTGCAAGATAAAGGTTGCGGCAACCTCGTCAATAACTTTTTTCTGCTTTGCCCGTGAGATATCGGCTTCTTCAACCAGCATCCGGTGGGCTTCAACAGTCGTTAAGCGTTCATCCTGGTAGTCAACAGGGATATTTGGGAAACGTTTCTTTAATAGGCCACCGTAATGCTTAGAAGCGTCTACCCGGGGGCCTTCCGTATTGTTCATGTTCTTTGGCAGACCAAGAACAAAACCGGCGACCTGTTCCTTGCTGACTAACTCAGCGACCCGGTCAATGCCGAAGACCTCTTCATCCTCATCAATGGGGATAATTTCTACCGCTTGTGCTGTCCAGCCTAAAGGATCACTAACGGCAATCCCAACAGTCTTTGAACCAACGTCTAACCCCATTAACCTCATTTAGTCTCACCGTTATTCTTCAGGTACGACCGAACTAATTCCTCAATAATTTCATCACGTTCATGTTGACGAATTAGGTTCCGCGCATCATTTAACCGCGGAATGTATGCTGGATCTCCAGATAGCAGGTAACCAACGATTTGGTTAATCGGGTTGTAACCTTTCTCCTCTAAAGACTCGTAAACCGTCTTTAGCGTCTGCTTAATATCTTCTTGACGTTCTTGGCCGAAGTCAAAGAACATAGTTTTATCATTATTGGTAGTCATCAATCGTCACCTCCACGTAGTCTCTTAAGTGAATATTTTACTATAATAACCCATAAAGCACAATTATAGTGTTTCTTAGAAATTGCCTTTCTCCCGTCCGACCCAGATAATTTAGCGGCCGCTCATACTAAGGCCCATTAACAAGCCTTTAGAAAACACGAAGAGGGGCTGTGACATAAGTCCCAAATAATTAATGGAGTTAGATGAAATTTTTGGATTT
>NZ_AZGM01000010.1 GCF_001435935.1 Limosilactobacillus panis DSM 6035 | reverse complement strand
TCATTGTGGTTCAGGGCTTTTGGACGAAAAAAATAAAAAACGCAAGAACTCTTACGCTATACTTTAAGTGTCAAAATCAAAGTAGAAAAGAGTCTTGCGCTATGCAAATTATAAACCATTTCAGTACTGAAAACGATTCTCAAAACATTATTTCTCACTTCTTAAGCCTAATTGGTCTAGCTAAGCTAACTCACAGGGTGAATTTTAAGCGTCACTCATTATGTTCATTGAAAATGATCGTAGCTTGGTTAATGACAGCTCATTTTGAGCGTCTTTCGATCAATCGTGCTCATCCAGATTGCCATTTTACCCCAAGAACGGCACGGAATGTTTTGAATGATGGCCGTATTAACTGGCAGAAATTAGTCTGTTTAGTAGCGATTCAATTAATTCGCATCTTAACCCCGTTTATTGATGGTCGACGTCGTTTGGCATTAGTGCTTGATGATACTCTGTTAGCACGTCGTTGGTCCCAAAAGACTGAATTATTAGCCAAGACCTATGACCACGATAAGCACGAGTATGTAAATGGTTACCGTGGCTTAACTCTCGGTTGGAGTGATGGTAATACTTTTTTGCCTATTAATTTTGCTTTAATGTCAACTCACCAGCCTGCTAATCTGATTGGATGCTTAGCGCAGATTACTGACCAACGTCAAATTGCCGGTCAAAGAAGGGCTCAAGCTCAACGCCCAATGAACCAAGTGGCTCTAGAATTGATTAGACAAGCGCAAACACTAGGCGTGTCAGCTAAATACGTCCTTTTTGATTCTTGGTACAGTTCGCCGAAGATGTTTTGGCAACTCGCTCAGCTTCAGCTTTTTGGTGTGGGTATGCTCAAACGCAGCGCAAAAGTCTATTATCGATATCGTGGTCGTCACTATAGCATTAAGGGTCTTTATCAACGTTTAGCAGCTTCTAAAATGAATTGTCGGCATCACTATCTTTACAGCAGTGTCATTCAAGCCCAATATCATGGCCATCAGTTTCCGCTAAAAGTGGTTTTTGTATCCAAAAAGGGGCACCGTCAGGACTACCTAGTTTTAGCGACCACTAACTTAGCTATGCGGCCAGAAGAAATCATTCAATTGTACGGACGCCGCTGGCAAATTGAGACCTATTTCAAAGCTGCTAAGCAGTATTTAGCTCTTAATCGATCACAAATTCAAAGTTACGACGGTCAATGTGGTTATATTGCCGTCACCATGATTACTTATGACTTATTGGCTTGGCAAGAACGACTTAATACTGATGATCGCACAATTGGTGGACTCTTTTACATTATGAATCAAGCACTGCCAGATATTCGTTTTATGGACGCATTGGTCTACTTATTTCATGAACTGGGTCGAGCTGAGCTCAGC
>NZ_AZGM01000068.1 GCF_001435935.1 Limosilactobacillus panis DSM 6035 | reverse complement strand
TAAACCAAAATAAGCACTGATGTTAAATCCATCAGTACTTAAAATTGTAGAACCCTAAGTTCAGACTTGCTATTTCATTGTAATCACAAACCCATTTGGCATCAATTGGTGATCCTGTACGCCCTGGCTAAGAAGTAACCGACCGGTACTTAAGCATTTAATTGGTAAATTCGTAGTGTTGAAAATCCCCGTAAGAACCTTTCCGGCACCCATACGAGAAATTTCCACCAGTCCTGTCGGCAAGACTTTAAGAACAACCATGCCGCCTTCAATCAAGTCTGCATTGTTCCGTCGCAATGCCACTAACTTTTTAAAGAAAGTAAACATATCCTGACCATCATCATCTGGCACCCAATTCATCGGTTTCCGACAGTCTGGGTCATTATCGCCATCCATGCCGTACTCGGTACCATAATAAATCGACGGTGTTCCAGGTTGCAAGAATGTAAAGGCAAAAGTTTGCTTGACTAGGTCCCGGTTATCGTGGGCCTGAGTCATAATTCGCGCTGTATCATGAGAATCCAAGACATTAAACATCATCTGATTAGTCTGGTCACGGTACTTCATCAGCTGGTTGCTAAGCTGATCAATCATTCGTTCCGCACTAAGCCGGTGGTTGATGAAGTGGTCCAAAATAGCACCGGTGTAGCTGTAGTTCATTACCCCGCTAAATTCGTCCCCGTTCAGCCACGCCTGCGAGGTATGCCAAATCTCACCTAGGATATAAAAATCTGGTTTGAGGGCCATTGTCTCCTGGTGGAACCTCTTCCAGAAGTGGTGGTCAATTTCATTGGCCACATCCAGCCGCCAAGCATCAATATCAAATTCCTCAATCCAATATTTGGCAATTCCCAACAAGTAATCCTGCACTGCTGGGTTAGCTGTATTGAGTTTCGGCATATGCGGTGTGTAATCAAAGGTATCGTAGGTTGCATCCGGGGTAAATTCAAAGTTCTTGGTCGGCGTGTAAGTTGCTGGGAACTTATTAACATGGAACCAATCAGCATATTTCGAGTTTTGGCCGTTTTTAAGGACGTCCTGCCACTGCGGCGACTTATCACCAATATGGTTAAAGACGGCATCTAGCATTACCTTAATCCCCCGCTTGTGAGCCTGGGCAACCACTTCCTTAAATAAGGCGGCGTCACCAAAGTGGGGGTCAATCTGGTAATAGTCTTCTGTATCATACTTATGGTTAGAAGGGGCTTTAAAAAGCGGGTTAAAGTAGATCCCATTGACACCCAATGCTTGAAGGTGGTCAAGGTGGTCCAGTACACCCTGCAAGTCACCGCCATAGAAATCCTGACGACCAGGATGGTCATTGGCATTCCACTTTTTAGTACCAGCAGGGTCGTTGGACTGATCACCATTGGCAAAGCGCTCGGGGAAAATCTGGTACCAAACCGTTTTCTTTACCCATTCTGGAGCGTGAAACATATCAATCTCTTGGAAGAAGGGCATCCGAAAGTAGGTATTTAAATCATTCAAGGCCGCGTGGTCATCTGGCTGAAGGTAGCCCCGGTCGGTATAAACCGTCCTCGTCCCATCAGCGCCAGTGATGTCAAAGGCATACGCCAAGCGCTTTTTCGGCTCGGTAACCGCAATCTGCCAATAATCATAGAGGTCATCTGACAAGATTTTCTTCATCGGCGTCGGTTTGGTATAAAATGGCGGTTTAATTCCCGCCAGGCTGCGAAGACTGTAAGGGTCACCGTGCAATAGCTGGACCGCTTTTACGTCATCTTTAGCAGTCCGTAAACGGATATGCATCGTCTGAGAGTCATAAAGAAAGGCCATTTCACTTTCCGGCCGGTGGTAGATAGCAGCAAGTTTCATTAGTCAATATCTCCCTTTTCAACAGAGGTTTCCTTGACAACGTAAACCGCAAATGCCCCAATCAGTGCTAGGACAGCAGCTACGACCAGCATGTGTGGCATGTAGTTGCCCAATAACGGATAAAGAGCAAAGGAGCAAACAGAAGCAACAATCTGCGGGAAGCAGATCCAGCAGTTGAATAACCCCATGTAAGTACCATCATGCTTACCATCCAGGGCATTCGTCAGGATAGTGAACGGGATGGAGTTGATCGTAACCCAGCACATCCCGATACCAATAAAAGCAACGAACGATAATAGCTTAGTCGGCGCAACAGACAAGCCCCAGAAGCCTAAGGCGCCTAAAATCATCCCTAAGGCGTAGGCAGGCTTTCGAATCCGGTCATTTAGTTTTTGTAAAATCAAACCGTAAATAATTGCTACAGCAACTTCAACGGCCGACAGAACCCCAAACCAATTTCCGGCTGCTTGGTAAGCAGCACTAGAAGCATTCGTTGTGTGCCATATATTTTGGGCCACCGTTCCGGCACCGTAAGTCCACAGGTACTGGAACCCAGTCCAAGAGAAAAATTCAACAATTCCGAGAGTCCAGAAGACCTTCGGCGCATGTTTAATAATTGTGAAGAAGTTTTCACTAATGTTAGCATCCTGGTCTAAGCCGTGGTACTTGGCATAAGTCTCTGGGTCATATTCGTCAACTTTCCAAATAGTAAAGATTGATGAAACAACTAAAATCGCAGCTCCAATATAGAATGACCACTTAACAGAATCTGGTAATTCACCCTTAGCTGCAATATTCTTAACCCCAATCCAGGTCAACAAAAACGGGAAGAGGTCAGCGGCAACGGACCCGATGTTTCCCCAAATCGTCTGCCATGACCAAGCCTGGTCCTTTTGTTCATCGTTTACCATGTCAGAAATCATCATCTTGAATGGCTGCATCGACATATTTGAAGACAGGTCCATAAATAGGATGGCTACCGCGCCGAACCATAGCGCAGTCGAAGTCTTGAAACCAAACGAGCCGGAGTTCGGCAACAGGCACATCACAATGACAGCCACAATCGTCCCTAAAATCAAGTAAGGGAGCCGCCGCCCAATTTTAGGAATCCAGGTCCGGTCGGAAAAGTAGCCGACCAGTGGTTGAACAACCATCCCTGCTAATGGCGGCAGGATGAAAAACCATCCTAGCTTGGTTGGGTCCGCCCCCAGGGTTTGGAAGATCCGCCCCATGTTAGCACTCTGCAAAGCAAAGGCCATCGAAGTCCCCAGGTTCCCAAACGTCATCAGCATTAATACCGAAAATGCAAGCGAAGGCAAACGTTTATTTAACTTTTTTCGATTCATAAGTAATAAAACCTCCATAAAAAATAAATAAGTTCAAAACGTCTATGCTTATTATATATTCCTCCATCTGTTTTTGCAACCGCTTGCACACGTACAATACCCCTTAGGGTTGACACTTTAAAACAGACTAAGCTTAGTAATGAAGTTGACATGTCGTATTTTTATATGACGCTTGACGTCGGATTTAAAAATGGCAACTTCACAAGTCTATTATTAATCTGTTCTTAGTCCGTTGGCTCTTAAGTCGTGTATTGAAAATTAGATTTAATAGACTGAAACTTGAAAGCCAATAACCACACGCCTTTGGCGTGATTATTAGCTTTCAAGTTTCAGTTCTTTTCTTAAATTAAATTCAAAGAAACACCCTAATATACTTGACTATTCGTAGAAATAATAAAAGTGTCATCTTTAGGGGGTGTTTTGAATAGGAACATATTCAACGACGGAAAAATTAATCACACGTTACTTTCTTTACAAATTACAAAAAAATGATAAAATGATTAGAAAAAGGAAAGAAAGTGAACATATGTCATCATTATTCCGTAAAAAAGATATTAATGATCTTGTTAAACACGCCTCACCTTTAAAGCGCACCTTAAAAACTTGGGATCTAACTTTTTTAGGTATTGGTGCCATCATAGGGACTGGAATCTTTGTTCTAACTGGTAAAGGAGCCCTAACAGCTGGGCCTGCCTTGGCTTTATCATTTTTTATGGCGGCTATATGTTGTGGCTTTGCTGGATTATGCTATGCTGAATTTGCTTCAATGGCTCCGGTTGCCGGATCCGCCTACACATATTCATACATTGCATTTGGTGAAATTATTGCTTTTATTATTGGATGGGATTTAATCTTAGAGTATGCTCTTGGCGCGGCAACTGTTTCAGTTGGTTGGTCTGGTTATTTTGTTAATTTATTAAGTAATATGGGAATCCGTATTCCCACCTTATTAACTGCTGCAATAGGAACAACTCCTGGAGTCAATACAATTTTTAACTTACCAGCCTTTTTAATTATCCTAGTTATTACTTGGATTATTTCAATTGGGATTACTCAAACTAAGCGAGTTAATGACACAATGGTTCTAGTTAAACTAGCAGTTATTGTTTTATTTATTATTTGTACAATTTGGTTTATTAAGCCACAAAATTGGCATCCTTTTAGTCCATTTGGTTGGTATTCTTATCACAATGGAACTGCATCTGGTATTATTCCAGCTGCATCTATTGTGTTCTTCTCTTTCATCGGATTTGATGCCGTATCTTCCAGTGCTGAGGAAACTATCAATCCTAGTAAGACATTACCACGGGGAATTTTACTGTCATTATTAATTTCAACGATACTTTATATCATTATGACATTGACTATGACTGGTGTTGTTAAATATACTATTTTTATTAAGTATTTAAATGCTCCTATTTTAGCTGTTTTAGCCAAAACGGGACAAACTTGGTTATCCATTATTGTTAGCGTGGGGGCTATTTTAGGCATGACTACCGTTATTTTGGTTCAACTATATGGGCAATCAAGAATTAGTTACTCAATGTCGAGAGATGGTCTATTTCCCAAATTCTTTGGTCAAGTCGATCAAAAACATCAAACTCCCTTTAAAGGAACTTGGTTTTTTGGAATTATTACAGCGTTAGCAAGTGGATTTATCAATTTAAATATTTTATCAGAATTGGTCAATATCGGAACTTTAACTGCTTTTATTTTAGTTTCTGCCGGAGTTCTTCTAATGCGTCGTACCCATCCTGAAATCCATCGAGGCTTTCGGGCACCAGGAGTTCCAATTACCCCAATTATTGCAATTATTTTTTGTATTACGCTTATAGCCGGACTAAATTGGGAAACTTGGCTACGATTTGTAGTTTGGCTGGCAATCGGTATGGCTATTTACTTTGGCTATGGTAGACGCCATGCAACTATTAAGGATAAAAAGGGAGAATGACATATGACTTATAAGCGAATATTAGTTGGCTTAGATGGTTCAGAACAAGCTGATCGAGCTTTTAAGGTAGGATGTGATTTATCGAAATCTTTATCAGCTACACTTTATATAATTTGGATTGTTAATCGTGATCGTGGTATGGATTCTTCTTTTGGTGTTAATGAAGATTTTTATCGAGATCTGTATAATCAAATCACGCAAAGAATTAAACCATATGTTGATCAAGCACAGGCTCAAAAACTTAATGTTGTTAGTAAGGTTTTAGTTGGAAACATCAAGGTCATATTGGCTAAAGAGTTTCCCCAAGAAAATCAAATTGATTTAATCATATTAGGAAATACTGGCATTAATGTAGTTGAGAAAATGATTCAGGGATCACATAGCGGTTATGTCGTTCGGCATTCCTCCTGTGACGTCCTAATTGTTAAGTAAATAATTTAATTTCCATGATTAATTACATTTCAGTGTAAAGATTTCGGTACTGTGCCCTGTCAAGTTTACACTTTAAAACAGACTAAGGGGTATTGTACGGTCCGAATTCATTCGAATGCTGAAGACTTTTTGCGTCTAGTGGGAATCGTTTCCGATTACTGACTAGATATGTTAAATTTAATAAAAAAGGTGGGACGAAAATAAAATTAGAAGTAACTGATCATGCCGCAAGCTGGTTGAAAGACCACTTGGGCCTCCATGAAGGAGACCAACTAGCCTTTGTGGCGGAGAAAGGGCCGACGGGTGTCAAGGTCAAATACCAAGTGCCAACTGAACCGGGTCAGGCAGTCGCAAAGGTGGTCAAAGCTGGGGTCACCTACTACATCGATTTTAGTGATGAGTGGTACTTTTCTGGAAAGGTGACCACCGTCGATTATGAAAAGCAAAGGGGGATTAGCTACCACTTTGCGGCGGAAAATGATGATTTGAAGATTGTCAAGGGCAACGTAGTTCAGGCGGATAGCACGACGGCGGCGTCACGGGACTTTGAAGATTTTTGGGAATAGGATGGTAATAATGAAGGAGGTTAAACTAAATAACGGGATTATCATGCCCGCAGTGGGGTACGGAACCTACCAAACGGCACCGGAGGAGACAACGAAAAATGTCCTCTTGGCCCTGCAGACGGGGTACCGCCTAATTGACACGGCCCAGTATTATGGCAACGAGGCTGAGGTCGGCGAGGCCTTGACTGAGAGTGGGCTGGCCAGATTGTCACCACCAAGGTGCAGACTAGTGGCTACGCGGCCACCAAGGCAGGCTTAGACGAATCGTTGCGACGGTTTAACCATGACTACTTTGACCTGGTGATCATCCACTGGCCGACCGGGAACGATGACGAGACCTACCGGGCACTAGAAGACGCCTACCAGGACGGCAAGGTGCGGGCAATCGGCCTCAGTAACTTCAACGCTTCCCAGGTCCAAGCGATTATCGATGGAGCAACCGTGGCCCCGGCGATTGACCAGATTGAAACCCACCTGCTCTGGCAGCAAAAGCGGATGCACGCCTATTTGACGAGCAGGGGGATGGTTCACGAGTCTTATGCACCACTGGGTGAGAACCAGCCCGGCTTTTTGGATCAGCCGGTTTTGCAGAAGGTGGCGGCGCGTTACCATAGGACACCGGCCCAGGTTACCCTGCGCTTCTTAAACCAGGAAGGGATCGTTGTGATTCCAAAGACCCTGGACCCGCAGCATATGGCAGATAACTTAGCGATTTTTGATTTTACCTTAGCCCCGGCTGATGTGCGGCTGCTGGAAAGCTTGGATAAGCGGCAGGCAATTGTCGGCTGGCCAGCAACGATGCAGGAGGACCAGTATTAGCATTCTTTATGCTCATCGGGTAAAATAGGGTTAACATTGAATAACGAGGAGATTTGATTTTGCAAAAATATCAATTAATGGCAACGGCGGCGGCCGGGATTGAGGCCCTGGTCGGCAAGGAACTCCGCCAGTTAGGTTACGAAGCCAAGGTTGAAAACGGCCGGGTGCGCTTTACCGGCGACATGCGGGACATTTTAACCACCAACCTGTGGCTCCGGACGGCGGACCGGATCAAGATTATTGTCGGCGAGTTTCCTGCCCGGACCTTTGATGAGCTCTTTGAAAACACGACGGCGTTACCGTGGGAAGAATTTCTCCCGGTTGATGCCGAATTCCCGGTGGAGGGTCGCAGTCACCATTCTCAGCTCCATAATGTTCCCAGCGTTCAGGCAATTGTGAAAAAGGCGATTGTCCAACGGCTGAGTAGGGTGTACCACCGGCGGACACGGTTGCCAGAAACGGGGAACCTGTTCCCGCTAGAAGTTGCAATTAACAAGGACCAGGTAATGTTGACCCTGGATACGACGGGAGAGAGCCTGTTCAAGCGGGGCTACCGGAAGAATAAGGGGGGCGCTCCCTTGAAGGAAAACATGGCGGCAGCGCTGGTGATGCTTGCCCACTGGTTTCCCGATAACCCGTTTGTGGATCCGGTTTGTGGTTCAGGAACGATTCCAATCGAGGCCGCTTTACTGGGACATAACATTGCTCCGGGGATCAACCGGGCCTTTGCGTGTGAGCAGTGGGTTAACTTAACGCCAGCGGGCTTATTTGATGACGTCCGTGATGAGGCTGATGATAAGGCGGATTATGATGTCAAACTCGACATCCATGGTTATGATATTGACCAAAACATGGTGGAGATTGCTGAAGAGAACTGTCGGGCCGCTGGATTGACCCATGACATTACCTTTAAGCAATTGGCGCTAAAGGACTGGCGGACTGACAAGTGCAACGGGGTCATCGTGGCCAACCCGCCATACGGGGAACGGCTGAGTGACCATGCGGCTGTCCACGAATTGTACCGGCAGATGGGGGAGCTCTACCGACCACTGACGACCTGGAGCAAGTACATTTTGACCGCTGATTTGGAATTTGAGAAGTACTACGGGGCAAAGGCAACCAAGCGGCGGAAGCTGTATAATGGTGCTTTGCGGACCGACCTTTTCCAATTCTGGGGTCATAAGGACCGGAGTAAGTTTAGGACAGTGAGATGATATACAAATAGGAAAACCGGTTAGAAAATATGGAATAATTATTTTAAGTTAGCTTAACGGCTGGCTTTTTTGTATGCACCAAAAGATTACGTGGTAAGACATAAATTGGCATATTGAATGAGTAATTTTTGCCTAGAAAGCCTCCTTATCGGACGTTAAATTAAATGAATTTTAAAAAATTTTGCCTTTTCTTATCAGTGGCGAGAAATTAATTTTGGCACCGTAGCAATATCATTTTAAGCCCGTTAGCATGATATTGCACCCACTTAAATAGGTAAAGTAATTTAATTATCAACTGAAAAATTGGATTTCAAAATACCCAAACTTTAAATTATTGGTGATTTGTAAGTCGTGACCAGGAGAAATAAAATATAAGTTGTTAAAAAATTATTAAAAGTGTTTTTACGTATACGAAGAAATTAGGAGAAGACAGTCGATGTCAGAGAACAATGATACTAAAGATGAATTAGCGGGTCAGCAGTCGTTGAATGAACAAGTTGTTCGTCATCACCACCACCACCGCCATCATCGTCACCACCACCGGCGACGGATACTGAAGAATATCTTTTGGTGGGCCGTGGGGATTCTCCTGCTTTTTGCGATTTTCTTTGCAGCAATTGCATGGCGAAACTTAAAAGTCACGACGAATGACATGTACAACAGCGCCGGCATCACTAAACAACGTGATGCCGACAAGGTGCTTGCAAAGCGGCGGCCGGTATCAATCCTCTTACTGGGGACTGATACGGGGGCCCTTGGGCGAAACTACAAGGGGCGGACAGATACCATGATGATCATGACCCTGAACCCGCAGAAGAAGACGACCACGATCGTCAGCCTGCCCCGGGATATGAAAGTTAACCTGCCGGACTATCCAGATGACTCACCGGCCAAAATCAACGCGGCTTACACTTATGGCGGCGTCAAGGAGAGTGTTAAGACGGTACAGAAGCACTTCAACATTCCAATTGACTATTATGTTCTGGTCAACATGGGTGGCCTAGAAAAGGCTATCAACCAGGTTGGAGGAGTCGACGTGAAGTCACCACTGACCTTTGATTATGAAGGTGCCCACTTCACCAAGGGCCAGACCTACCATCTGAATGGTAGCAACGCCCTGAAGTTCAGCCGGATGCGTTATGATGATCCGCAAGGGGACTACGGCCGGCAACAACGGCAGCGGCTAGTTATTACGGCTCTGCTGAAGAAGTCCGTCTCCTATAAGACAGTGCTTAATCAGCGCTTCCTGCGGACCATCTCGGATAGTTCCCAAACCGACCTGACCTTTAACAATATGGTCACGTTGGCGAAGGACTACCGCGGTAGTAATGCCAACATTGTTCAGGACCACGCTCAAGGGCATGGTGCTGATGAGGACGGTCAGGACTACGAGATTGTTCCAACCAGTGAGCAACAACGAATTACGGACTTGTTACAGAATAGCTTGAAGAATTAAGGAGAAGAGCGTTGAATAATTCAGCAGAAGAATTGAAGAATACGATTGACTTGAGCCGCTTAATGGCACTCCTGCGTAAGCATTTTAAGATGTTAATCGTATGGACCTTACTGGCCGGAGTATTGGGCTTTGCGGTAGCACAGTTTGTAGTGGTGCCAAAGTATACAGCTACTACCGAAATTTTGGTTAATCAGAAGCATACTAATGATAATAATGGACAGGCTTATAATAATCAGCAAGCTGATATTCAGATGATTAATACTTACAAAGACATCATTACTAACCAAGTAATCTTAAATAAGGTTAGTAATGAACTTGGCAGTGCCAAGATTGCGCGTGAATATGGTCGCTCCTACAACATGCCTGTTTCTAAATTGAAAGATGCAATTAAGATTAATACCCAGCAGAATTCTCAAGTATTTTCGGTGGCGGTTGAGACAAATGACCCAAATCTGTCGGCAGCGACAGCTAATACGATTGCACATGTCTTTAGAAGACAAATCAAGAAGATCATGTCGGTCAACAATGTTACCATTGTTTCACGGGCAACGGCGCCGGATAGTCCATCTTTTCCAAATATAAAACTATTTACTTTAATAGGTGCTGTGCTTGGACTGCTACTCAATGTCATTTATCTTATTATTAGAGAATTAAGAGATACGACTATCAAGGATGATGACTTTATGACCGAGGAACTGGGCTTAACTAACCTTGGGCACATCGATCACTTCCATTTGAATCATAATTTCCAAGCAAAACAGACACGACTTGAAAACGATAAACAAGCAGAACGACGGGTCTAGAAGGAGAAAAGCAGAATGTCACTTTTTCATCATAGAAATAGGAACCAATCCAATGAAACCATTCATAATGGTGCACAATTAATTACAGCGGTTCATCCAAAGAGCCCGATTTCCGAGCAATTCCGAACCCTACGAACAAATATTAATTTTATGGCGATTGATCACCCAATCAAGACATTGGCATTGACCTCAGCCAATGTGTCAGAGGGAAAGTCAACAGTAACGGATAATTTGGCTATTGTATGGGCACAAACCGGACAAAGGGTTTTACTGGTCGACGCCGATTTACGACGTTCGACCCTGCATTGGACATTTAGCCTTGATAATCGTGAAGGATTGACAACGATTCTAACGAGTCATGCTCACTCAATTGATCTCAACAAGATTATTCAACCAAGCGGTATTGATAATCTATCATTGTTACCAAGTGGACCAACTCCACCAAATCCAGCTGAATTGTTAAGCTCACAACGGATGAAAGATTTTCTAAAAGCAGCGCGGGAACGCTACGATATGGTGATTGTCGATGTACCACCAATGCTGGAAGTTACGGATACTCAAGTTATTTCGCATAACCTAGATGCAGTGGTCCTAGTGGTTAATCAGGGACAAACTCAAAAACTAGGAGCTAAGCGGGCAGTTGAGCTTTTGAAAATGGCTCACGCTAACTTACTGGGTTACGTTATGAACGACGTGGTTAGTGATGGTGGTGCCGGTTACGGCTACGGATATGGTTATGGCTACGGATATGGTTATGGCAATGATGGAGATGACAAGTAATGGTCATGGTTGATCTTCATTGTCACCTTTTACCGGGGATTGATGATGGTTCTAAGAGTATGGAGATATCACTTTGCTTGGCACGTGAGGCTACGGAGAATGGTGTGACACATGCTCTTTTGACCCCCCATCACATGAATGGCCGTTATGGACGTAATCCGGCGGACAAAGGAATTCCAAAAACAGATTAATGCTTATAATATTCCGCTGACAGTCTTTCCGGGACAAGAAGTACGGATTAATGGACGATTACTGGAAGCACTAGATAAAGACGATATTTTATTTGCAGATACGGCTGGAAAGTATATGATGCTAGAATTCCCGGACGATGATGTGCCTCACTATACGAACAGAATGATTTTTGACTTACAGCAGCGAGGAATTATACCAGTTATTGTTCATCCGGAAAGAAATACCGAGATCATGGCGCGACCTGATTTGATTTATCAATTACTTCAAAAAGGATGTCTTTCTCAGATTACAGCTAGTTCTTATGTAGGGACATTTGGCAAGAAGGTAGAAAATTTTAGTCATCGATTGATTGAAGCAGGTCAGGGATATGTCTTTGCATCAGATGCTCATGATTTGCCAGGACGTAGATATGAGATGCTTCAAGCATTTGATAAAATGAAACATGAATTTGGTCAGAAAATGGTTGAACAATATCAGCAAAATGCGCGGTCTATTATTAATGGTGAAAATGTTTTGATGAATGAAATAAAAAAAATAAAAAGGAAGAAAAAATTTTGGCTGTTTTAGCTTTTAACATCGGGGAATTATTTTTTTAGTATAGGGGTAAGGAGTGCCAATGTAAGTGATAAAAGGGAAAAACAGCGAGTCTACGAATGATCAGTCATTTCGTTTGTATCGTGATTTTTTCAAGCGAATATGCGATATTATTTTTAGTTTGGTTGCAATTGTTATATTGGCACTGCCGATGCTGATTATTGCACTTTTAATAAAGACAGATTCGCCTGAAGAGCCGGTTCTGTTTAAACAAATTAGAGTTGGCAAAGATAATATTCCGTTCACAATTTTTAAGTTTAGATCGATGAGAAAAGATGCACCACATCAAATGGCAACAGAGAATTTTGAGAATCCTGAGTTATATATTACTACCATTGGACGTGTGATTCGTAAAGCTAGTTTAGATGAATTACCACAGTTATTCAACGTTCTAAAAGGTGACATGAGTATAATTGGACCGCGTCCACTCATTCCTAATGAAAAAAAGGTTCTGGCAATGCGTGATGAGTATGGTGCTTCACAGGTTCTTCCAGGAATAACTGGCTTAGCACAGATTCATGGAAGAGACGAGATTACTGACGAAAATAAAGCCGCTTATGATGGTAAATATGCGTTAAATATTAGTGTGTTTTTGGATATATCGATATTTTGCAAGACAATCTTTGATGTTATAGTCAGACGTGGAGTACATGAGGGAAAAAGGCGGTGAGTGTACTTTGAAAAATAGTGTAACTGACTATTCGGTTCTAATGACAGTATACAAAAAAGAAAAGCCAGAAAATCTTGATAAATCATTAAGTAGTTTAGAAAATCAGTCTTTTTTTCCAAATGAAATTATAATAGTTGAAGATGGGCAATTGGGTAATATGTTGGATAATATCATTGAACAGCATAAGACTCAATATAAAGATGTTTATAAAATAGTATCTTTAAAAGAAAACCATGGAAGAGGTTATGCCTCAAAAATTGGTGTTAAATATATATCTAATAACTGGTTTGCGAGGATGGATTCGGATGATATTAGTTATAGTAACTGAAACTTGAAAGCCCTGAATTGCAATGAAATCATTGTGGTTCAGGGCTTT
>NZ_AZGM01000067.1 GCF_001435935.1 Limosilactobacillus panis DSM 6035 | reverse complement strand
AAACGGTTAGTTTCGCTGTTAACAGCAAGCTAAATGATTAAATTAATTAAAATATGTCCTGTGATACCAAGGGATCAGTCTGTCTTCATACTTTCAAGTTTCAGTAGTAGAATTCCTAGGATCAAACTAATTATATGTGCTATTTATCAATATTACAACCTTTGTAACGATAGTTTTTCACTAACTATTTACAACTCACCCGTCGCAACTCCCATCATGGTAGGCTTTACAATTGCAACATTTTTTACTAAAACGTAAAAATATTTTAAAAAGTCTAACGATTAACAATGCTTTTGTCACTTAAATATTGTGATTTCACTTATATAACGACTAGGTGAAAGCGGTTCATCTTATGTTCGATAATTTACTAAATTTCGTCCTTCCCGGTCCAATTTCCTATCCTTTTAGTCCAATTCACCATATAATATTAATTTGTAACGAACTTAACGAGGAGAATGATTATGAATAACGATATTATGGAAACAATTGCTTCACTCAAGTCAATTGTTGAAACAACCCAGCGGCAGCTGATGGCCACCGTCCAGGAAAACCACGACCGGGCCGTGGACACCTTGCGGATGCTGAGCCAGGTTGGACCGACTGCCCCGACTGACCGTCAAGCAGCCGACACGTTGGAAGTCAAGTTCCCCGAGGAAGATGACCAGCACATGACCCGGGCGGAATACCGGAAGATGATGAAGCACAAGAAATAGTTGGTCTAAGACCATAAGGAGGAAGCAAAATGTTCAACCTACCCCTGGGCATCGGTCAGATCCATGCCATGCACGAACTCTTCAAAGCTGATCCCCGCCTGGCAATTATCATTTTGATTGTCTTGATTGTCCTCGCCTTTTACTTTAATTCCCGGCGGTAAACTTTTGCCCTAGCTTAAAGGCTTCCTGGCCGTACCTATCAATTGCGGGGTGTGCCAGCGCCTTCAAGTCCCAGATTGCTCCGGCATTGATCCAGTGCATGTAATCAATGATCTGCTTGTAGTGAATTTTCAGGGAGTCAAAGGCCGTGTTGACAGAACCCGCCCCGGTCGCAATCATGACCGCCTGCTTATTACCCCTCAGTTCATTGTTATAGTCATAGAAGCGGTCCACGATGGTCTTGAGTAGTGAGCTCATCCCAAAGTAGTAGAGGGGCGTAACCATTACCACCAGGTCGGCCGCCTTGATCTTGTCGAGTAGGTGGTCGATGTCGTCATGCTGGCTAATTGCCTGGTTATCCTCATCAACCATTACGAAGTTATTCTGGTGGTCAACGGCATTGTAGTGGTAAATATCATTGTACCCGTCCGTTGCCCCCTCAATGAACTGGTCGGCGAGGTATGTTGAAGCGCCGTTGACGTGGGCACTGCTTGTGATCACGACGATTTTCATAGTAATTAAGATCCCTTCTTTTCCTATGTTATTAAGGTCCCTGTCTTGGGGGCCTTTTTTATTTTAAACCAAAGCTATCTTTAACGATTATTGAAATATCCCCCAGTAACCGGGGCGTCCACCGCCAATCGTCCCCTAATGGTGAGTAGACCAGTAGGGGCAGCCACTCCCGGGTTGGCCCGTCCCCTGGAAAGTCCGGGGCGGCGCCATAGTCGGCGGTCACCACCAGAAGATCCTGGTTCGTCACCTGGGGGATAATCTCCCCGAGCCGCGCGTCGGCCGCCATCAGGGCCTGCCCCATCTTTTCCGGATCACGGCGTTCACCCGCCATTGCGGCTTTCCCTAGTTGAACAACCTGCAGGCCATTTTCCGTCAACGTTTGTGGGTCCGTATTCACGTAAATTCCCGCCGCCCTTAGCTGGTCAAGGAGGGTGGCGTGGGGCACTGCCATGTTATACTCATGCCGGTCCGTCAACCGGTAGGTAAAGTCAACGGGGGTGCGGCCAGTAAACGGGACCGTCACCACCTGGCCAATCCGGAGCCCTGCCTGGCGGTCAAGCAGGTCCCGGGCAAAGTGGCCGACTCGTTCCAGCTCCGGGGGTGGGACCAAATTCTCGTGGGCTGTCAGCACCAGGTCCGCGCCCCCACTGGTTGCCACCAGGATTGCACCAGCGGCAACTGCCCTTGTACCCCAGTCAAGAAGCAGGCGGGGCCGGCTGTATGGCCGGTTAACGAGGACCGGGTGGCCGGCAAAGCGCGCGATTTCCTGGATAAGCTCCGGTGCCAGGCCCCGCGGCAGGGCTGTCAATTCCGTCGTTGTGGGCACACCAAGTAGCTCCCAGTAGCCTTCCAACCTACTCTTACCCACCGCCCGGGGCCGCACACGCCACTGCTGGGTATGGTCCAAGATCTCCGGGGCCGCTTGATAGAGCGGGTGCAACCTGGCCAGCCCGAGGCGGCTCAGGTTCGGCAGCTGGAGGCGGGCCCGGAAATGGGCGTTCAGGTCGCCAACCGTGTCGGCACCCCGGTCCATAAATTTCCCTGCATCTGGAGCAGGGCCAATTCCTAAACCACTGATAACCACCATGATTACCCGTTTATAAGTTCTCAACTTGCTGTCCTCCTAGATATTACATATATTTCCTTGTCACAGGGCCTTTGCCATTCTTTTTGATTATCATATAATATCAATGGGGTATTTACTTATCATAAGATTAATAACGTACCCATGAATATCCTGGAGTTCCCTGCTTTTGCTAAGTTTCGTTTCGCACACTTATAAAGTCAATTATAATAGAAGTAATTCTTATTATTTGAGGGGAAGTAAAAAAAGATGAAACGTCTTTCCAATAAGCAGAAGCTCGCTGTGATCCTCATCATCGCCGCCATTGCCGTCTTCTTGCAATACGGCCTCCACTACCCGCTTCTTGCGCAAGTTATTGTCACCATCGTCGGTGCCATCATCGCCCTGACGATGTTCATCGGGATGGTCAAAACACTCCGTTCCGGCAAGTACGGGGTCGACCTCCTGGCTATTCTCGCCGTCGTTGCCACCCTGGCCGTCGGTGAGTACTGGGCGGCCATGGTCATCCTGGTAATGCTGACCGGGGGTGACGCCCTTGAGGACTACGCCGCTAAGAAGGCCAACACGGAGCTGAAGGCCCTACTCGACAACTCGCCCCAACATGCTCACCTTATTAAAGAAGGGAAAATCACCGATGTAGCGGTCGGGGCCGTCAAGGTTGGGGACCAAATCGTGGTAAAACCTGGCGAACTCGTTCCCGTCGACGGGGTCATCGTCGCTGGTCATAGCGACTTCGACGAGTCCTCACTGACCGGTGAGGCCCGGCCCGTGGTTAAACAGGATGGGGACGCCGTCATGTCCGGTTCAATTAATGGTAACAGCGCCATCACCCTCCAGGTCAACCACCTGGCCAAGGATAGCCAGTACCAGCAACTAGTCAAGCTGGTCAAGGAGGCGGAGAGCACCCCGGCCCACTTTGTCCGCCTAGCCGACCGCTATGCCGTGCCCTTTACCATTGCGGCAGTCGTTATCTCGGCCCTGGTCTGGCTAATCTCCGGTAACCCCCACCGGTTTGCGGAGGTCCTGGTCGTTGCTTCTCCCTGCCCGTTGATTTTGGCCGCCCCGGTTGCAATGGTCTCCGGCATGAGTCGGGCCTCACGAAACGGGATCGTTGTCAAAACAGGGAGTGTCCTTGAAAAACTCGCCGGCGCCCGAACCGGGGCCTTTGACAAGACGGGGACCATCACTAACGGCCACCTGACCGTCAGCCGGGTTATCCCCGCCCCTGAGATCACGACGGAACGCCTCCTCCACCTGGCAGCCAGCGCCGAGCAGGACTCGTCCCACATTCTTGCCCGCTCCCTTCTGGCCTACGCGACGGAACACGAAATCTCCCTTGCGCCCGTCGCCGACCTGGAGGAAACAGCCGGGAAGGGAATCACGGCAAGAATTGAAGACCACCAGGTCCGCGCCGGCAATCTTAGTTTTGCCGCCCCGGACAACGGCAAGGCCGCTTTGGCAACCACCGCCATCTACGTCAGTGTTGACGGAAAGTACTACGGGGCGATTGCCTTTGAAGACCACATCCGACCCGAAGCAAAGGAAACAATGGAACGGCTGAAGGCCCTTGGCGTGAATAACCTAATGATGCTCACCGGGGACCAGCGGGCAATCGCCCAAACCGTCGCCAAGCAGGTGGGCATCACGACCGTCAAGGCGGACCTCCTTCCCCAAGATAAGATTGCCGCCTTAAAAGGGATCACCCCGGACTTCCACCCCGTCTTTATGGTTGGTGACGGGGTCAATGATGCCCCGTCCCTCGCCACTGCCGACGTCGGGATTGCCATGGGGGCCCACGGGTCGACGGCTGCTAGCGAAACTGCCGACTTGGTAATCCTCCAGGATAACCTAGCCCGGGTTGCCAAGGCCGTTGCCATCTCCAAGGATACGATCCGGATTGCTAAACAGGCGGTCCTGATTGGGATTGCCATCTGCACCATCCTGATGCTGGTTGCCTGCACAGGGGCAATTCCCGCCTTCGTGGGGGCCATGCTCCAGGAAGTCATCGATACCGTTTCAATTCTCTGGGCCCTCAAAGCCCGGCAAACCAGTAACTAGAAAAGGAAGCTTTTACTTATGGAAATGCCTAATCACCGCCAGCAATTTGCCGCCCTGGTCCAGGCACAGACAACGGTTATTTCGGCCCTGCCTTACCTGATTGGGTGCGCCTTTGCCTACTATTATTACGACCACTTCAACCTGGGGGACACGATCCTACTCTTCATCGCCGTGGTCAGCTTTCACCTGGCCGTCAATGGTCATAACCAGTACACCGACTACCGCCGCTTCAACCACAGCAACGCCATAAATAGCCATAATAACATCATTGCTAACTTTAAAATTCATCTTTCCTGGGTCCGGGTAATTATCGCTGGTCTCACCATCTTATCGGCGGCCATCGGCATCTACCTGACCATCAAGGCCGGCTGGATCCTTCTGCTGATTGGAATTCTTAGCTTCCTGGTGGGCTACTCCTACTCGGGTGGCCACCACCCCATCCTGAAGACCCCCTTCGGCGAACCGGCATCCGGGATCACCATGGGCTATAACATTACCCTCCTGGCCATCTACATCAACATCTATAACCTGCCGACCTTCGACGTCGACTTCTGGCTCAAGGGATTGGTGGTCGCCCTGCCCGCCATCCTGGTCATCAGCAACGTCATGCTCGGTAACAACATCTGCGACGTCAAGGAAGATATCGCCATTGGTAAGCGGACTTTGGTCTACCACATCGGCCACAAAAAGTCCCTTACCGTCCTGATCACCTGCTACGCGTTGAGCTACCTCTTCATCGTGATTGCGGTTGCTGCCCACTACCTTCCCCTCTGGGCCCTCGGCAGTCTTCTGACGATTCCCCTGGTCTACCAGCGAACAAGGGTCTTTGTCACCCAGCCCGATAAGGCCACGACCTTCTTTAACGTCCTGATTGACCTCCAGCTGATTCTGGTCAGTGAATTTTTCTTCATCATGCTGGGTATCATCTGGAAACTACTGATTTTTAAGTGAGGATTATCAATTATGAAAGAAAATGGATTACTATTGGTTAACCTTGGGTCACCAGCGGCCCCCACGACTCCCGCAGTCAAGCACTACCTGAGTGAATTTCTGGGCGATCAAAACGTCGTCACTATGCCGCGGGCGGTTTGGCAACCCATCCTAAAGGGGATTATTCTTCCCCTGCGGTCGTGGCGGTCGGCCACCTTCTACCGGGACTGCTGGCTAAAAGAGGGTTCCCCCTTGATTGTCTACTCCAACCGGCTTGCCAGGCGGGTGCAGAAAAACCTGCCCGACTGGGACGTCCGGCTGGCAATGACCTACGAAAAGCCTAGCATCGCTGATGTGTTGACGGCAATGAAGCAGGAATGTCGGCACGTCACCGTTTTATCCCTCTTCCCCCACTTCACTCAGAGCACCACCCAGTCGATCATCGACCAGGTCCGGGCGGTTGACCCCAAAATCAAGGTCATTGACCGTTTTGCGGACGAACCCGCCTACCTCGCGGCCCTGGCCCAGCAGATCCAGACAGCCTGGCAGAAAAAGCCGTACGACCGCCTGCTGATCTCCTATCACGGGATCCCAGTCTCAATGGTCAAGCATGGTGACCCCTATAAGGAGGAAACTGAGCGAACCACGGCGGAACTCATCAAGCGGCTGGACATCCCCAGCGACCAGATCAAGATGGTCTACCAGTCGAAGTTCGGCCCGATGCCCTGGCTCAAGCCCTACCTGAAGAACACCCTGATGGAGGAGGCCCAGATGGGGAAGCGTAACATCCTGATTGCGACACCGTCCTTCGTCACCGACTGCCTGGAAACTATTGAAGAAGACCAGGTCCAAAACTACCAGGCCTTCCGGGCAGCGGGCGGGCAAGAGCTCGACGTGGTCCCGGCGCTAAACGACCAACCGGCGTTTGCATCCTTCATCGCCCAGTTTGTTAAGGAGCAGGTTCAAGCATGAAGAAGAAAAGTCTAGACGAAATTAACGGCAGTGTTAAGGTTCCCACCGTCTACGAATCCGCCTTCTGGCAAAAGTTCCTCGCCTACAGCGGCCCCGGTGCCTTGGTGGCGGTGGGCTACATGGATCCGGGTAACTGGCTAACCTCACTTTCCGGGGGCAGTCGCTACGGCTACCAGCTCCTGGTGGTCCTCTTCTCGTCCATCCTGATTGCCATGGTGATGCAGTCGCTGTCAATCAAGCTGGGCGTGGTTACCCGAACCGACCTGGCCCAGGCCATCGCCGGGCGGGTTAACCGGCCCACCCGCATCGTCCTCTGGCTACTCAACGAGCTGGCGATGATGGCGACGGACCTGACCGGGGTCGTGGGGACGGCCGTCGCCTTGAAGCTCCTCTTTGGCCTTCCCCTTGTCTTTGGGGTCCTACTGACGATTGCCGACGTCTTGGTCGTCCTCCTCTTTCTCCGCTTTGGAATCCGGCGAATCGAGTTTATTGTCCTCTTTGCCATCCTGGTGGTCGGGACAATCTTTGCCGTGGAAGTCTGCCGGGCCCATCCGGCAGTGGCCGCCATCGCTGCGGGCTTTGTGCCCCACTCCGTAATTCTGACCAACCACCGCGAATTGCTCCTCAGTTTGGGAATCATTGGGGCCACGATCATGCCCCACAACATTTACCTCCACTCGGCCCTCGCCCAGAGCCGACGCTACGACGAGCACGACCCTAAGCAGGTAACCGAGACCCTCCGCTTTGCCAACTGGGACTCAGTCATCCACCTGGTTGCCGCCCTGATTGTCAACGCCCTCCTGCTGGTACTTGGGGGGACCCTTTTCTTCCACCACGGTGACCTCGCCAGCCTCCAGGATGTCTTTTACGGACTGAAGAACCCCGCCATCGTTGGCAAGCTGGCCAGCCCCTTGATGAGCTGGCTCTTTGCCTTTGCCCTCCTGATCACCGGGCTGATTTCTTCAATCACTTCGACTCTGGCCGGGCAGATCGTCATGGAAGGCTACATCAACATCCGCCTTCCCTTGTGGAAGCGGCGGTTGCTGACCCGGTTCGTGACCCTGATCCCAATTTTGATTATCGGCTTCATCATCCACTTCGATGAGGCCCAGTTTGAGCAGCTGATCATCTACGCCCAGGTCGTCTTGAGTATCGCCCTGCCCTTCACTCTCTTTCCCCTCGTTGCCATCACCGGCAACCGGGGCCTGATGAAGGAGCACGTTAACCGGCCCTGGCAGACCGTGGTTTGTTACCTCTTGGTCGCCTTGATCACCGGCTTAAATTTGCTCGTTTTAGTATAGGGAAAGCGCTTCTGTGAAACAGTTGATGTTTCACAGAAGCGCTTTTTTAATTAGTCCCGCCGTAACTGGAGGCGGTCGTTAAAGACCTTAGTTAAGAAGAGGATAATCACAAAGTAGATCAGCCAGATAACCCAAGGGACCACCGGGTTACCGAAGACCCCAATCCACTGGTCGTTATGGTTGCTAATGAAGCCCACTTCCAGCAGCTTGATCAAGAGGCCCGCCATCGCCCACATGATAATGATCAGGGCGACGGGAAGGCCAATCCCCACGATCCACTTCCACCGCCGGCTCAGGATACCAAAGCCGTTACCGACCGCCTGGAAGGTCAGGGTGACCGTCAATAGGGTCAGAAAATGCTCAAGAAGCGTCCCCGCTCCCGGGAAGGGGTGGTTGGTTAAGGCCAGCAACTCGTCGACCACGTAAATCACTAAGGTTGCCAAAAACAGGGCCACAAACCGCCCCCGCCACATCGTCTTCCGGGAAATACCGTTCTGGATTGCCCACTTGAAGTCCACGTAGGGGGTGATCAGGAAGTAGATCATCAATACCGCCGAGATAAAGAAGGTCAAGTTCCCCGGAATCCCGCGGAGGGTGACCAGAAACGATTCCACATTATGGTTGAAAATTAACCCGGCCAGGCTGACCAGGACCTCGACGCCAATCACCCAGGCTAGGGTAATCGCCATGCCCACCCCCAGCCGGTGGAAGACGTTGGTCGTCACCATTTTCATCTTTGCGTTACTCATTGTTCGTACCCCCATTCGTTAAGTAGATAAACAAGTGTTGCAGGTCGTAGTGACCAATCTTAACCCGGTCCGGAAGTATCCGCTGGTCGTCAAGTTGGTTGTAAACGTAAGCCGTCTTGACGTTACCCAGCTCATCTTGAGCTAGGACCCGCAGGCCGTTCGTGTATTCGTCAACGTCCTTGGTCGGCCCACTGATTGCGTAGGCCTTGTCCAGCATTGCCTGGACGTCCCCTTCTTCGACCAGGTGGTGGTCATCAATAATGAAGACGTGCTCGACAACCTGTTGGATTTCATCAATCAGGTGGGTCGATAAGACGAAGGTCCGCGGCTTATTCTGGTAGGTCTTGATCAGTTCCTTGTAGAAAACCTCCCGGTGGTTGGCATCCAGCCCCAGGACGGGCTCATCCAGGAGAATAAAAGCGGCGTTTACACTAAGGGCTACGGTCAGCTTGGCCGCGGTCTGCAGGCCCGTTGAGAGGTTACTCAGCTGGGCGGTGCTTGGTACACCAAACTCCTTGAGCAGGCGGTCCGCATTCTGGTAGTCGAAGCCCCCGTATGATTCGTCGGCCATGTCAAACATCCGCCGTACCGTTGTCCGCTTCGGGTACAAGTTAGCTTCACTCATCAGGTAAAACTGCCCTAAGACCGCATCGTTGTCCCGGCCATCCTGGTCTCCGAGCTTGATTGTCCCCGCGGTCGGGAAGATCCGGCTGGTGATGATGTTTAATAAGGTCGACTTCCCCGCACCATTGCGTCCCAAGAGGCCATAAATTTTTCCCGGTGCCAGGTCAAATGACAGGTCGTCTAAAACTACCTGGTGGCCGTACCGTTTGGTAATGTGGTCAATGTGTAATTGTTCCATCGTTTTCGCCTCGCTTAATTAGTTCTAGTAAGTGCTCTTTCGTGATTCCCAGTTTGTGGGCCTCAACTAAGAGTCGCTTGATATAGTCGTTATAAAAGCTGTCCTTACGTGCCTGCATGATCTTGTCCTGCGCGCCCGGCGCTACAAACATTCCCCGACCCCGGCGTTTTTCAACCAGGCCCTTGGAAACCAATTGGTTCATCCCCTTCAGGACGGTCGCCGGGTTGATGTGGAGCTGGGCCGAAAGCTGGGTCGTCGACGGGATCTGGCTGCCTTCCGTAAAGCCGCCGGTGAAGATCATCTCTTCTAGTTGAGCCGCAATCTGCTGGTACAGCGGTGCGGACTCGTCAAATTGTAACTGCACAGGAGCACCTCCCCTTCGTTAGTTATTTGGTTAATTACTTATGTAACTAAGTATATAATCAACATGCTAAAAAAGCAAGCAGAAATTCCTGCTTGCTTTTACTTTTCAAATAGGAGGCGCCGCAGCCGCGTTGCCAGCGGATGGGTCAGGACCAGGTTCATGCCGACCGCCGGCTTATGATTGGCCCCCAGTTTCTCTTCTTTGGCCGAACCTGGTTGAATTTTAGCCGGGCCCAGGTAGTAAAACTGCTTCCCCACCGCATCGCTGCGTTTGACAAAAAGGTGGATTTTGACCTTCCCGGACAGGAGGCGTTGGACCTCCGGCGAAGAGCGGTGACGGGGGCTCCGCGTGTACCAGCGCAGGGACTGGCCGTTCTGCAGCTGGTTGTCATAAATAGCGTTGCGCCGCTGGTCGTCGTCCTTGTGGTAAGTGATAAAGATCGGGCACTCGCGCTCGCCGACCCGGTAGCCGTACATTGGCGCACTGACGTCCAGGGGCCAGTTCAACAGCCGGCAGACGTCCTTACGGTCATACTGGCGGTAGAGGGTGAACTGCTGGTGGGCGTCGTAGTCCTTGCTCAAGGCTAGACCGGTGGCAACGGCGTCTTCAAACAGCCGGTGGAAAAGCGCATTACGCTTCAAAGCGGCTGCCAAGCTGGGCGCGAAGGCGTAATCCACCAGGTCGGGATGGGTAACGAGGGGCTGGCCCCCGTAAACCGCCCGCTTGGTCTTCTTCCCGGCCTTGACGTCAAAGAAGGCCAGGCTGAGAATATCGTCGATTGACCGCAAGACATTGCTGTCCACGTAGGCCCCGCGCTCATGAAGGGCGGCGCTAAGTTGCTCCTGACCGCAACGGTGGTCGGGCGCGGCCAGCAAAAGCTGCAAGAGAACGAGCTCATGGGGCCGCTTGCCATTAAGAAGCTCCTTGGTGACGAAGGCCAGGACCGCGTTTTCACCGGCCGTCAGCTCGACCTGCTCACCGACCTTTTGAAGAAAGGAACCGTAGTTGGCTAATCGACTGTTGGCGGCGAAGACCAGGGGCGAAACCGACCCGTAGCGGTAAAAGTCCACCAGCATCGGGACTCGCCCCAGCCGGTGACGGAGGTCCTGGTAGGCCTGACGGAGCTCGTGCATCGAATCCAGCTTGACCTTTTCGAGTGACTGGAGGATTCGGGCAGCCGCAACCCGGCGGAAGTTAATGGTCGACACACCAATTGCCGGCGGCAGGAGTGTTTCCTGGCGGGCCCGGTCAACCTGTCGACTCGTGTCGTGGTTCAGGGCCAGGGGAATCAGGAAGTTATTCTGGTAATTACCGATAAAGTCCAGGACGGTTACGTACTCCTTCCCCGGATACTTTCTGAGTCCCCGCCCCAGTTGCTGGATAAAGACAACTTCTGACTGGGTGTTTCTGAGCATGACCACCTGGTTTAACGACGGGATGTCCACCCCCTCGTTGAAGAGGTCCACGGTAATGATGTACTCAATCTTACCACTTTCTAGTTGGTGGACCACTGACTGGCGACGGGCCCCATTATCCGTGTTGGTCAGGGCAATTGCCGGGTGCCCAGCTGCGCTGAATTTAACCGCTAGTTCACGCGCTTCTTTCTGCCGGGAACAAAATACCAGCCCCCGGGCCTGATCGCCACAGTAGCCGTAGTAGTCCATCTGGTCCAGGATGTACTTGACCCGCTGGTCAGCCACCAAGTAGCGGAGGTCACTGGTCTCGGTGATCACCGCCCCGTCACGTTCGTAGTCCTGAATGCCAACGTAGTGAAACGGCGCCAACATCCCCGCGTCCAGGGCCGCTTTCAGGCGGATTTCGTAGGCCAGGTGGTAGTCAAAGAGCGCATAGACGTCCTGCTTATCCATCCGCTCCGGGGTGGCGGTCATCCCCAACCAGAATTGCGGCCGGAAGTGGTCAAAGACCCGCTGGTAGCTGGGAGCCGCTGCCCGGTGGGCCTCGTCGACCAGGATGTAATCAAGGGTCTTGGGCCCCAACTGCTTGAGGGTGGCCGGCTGGCTGAGGGTCTGGACGGTCGCAAATAAGTACTTGGCGTCCCGGTCGTGACGGTTTCCCGTCAGCAGGCCGTAGTCACTGGCTGGGCCCCCAATGAACCGGCGGAAGCTCTGCAACGACTTTTTAGCAATCTGTTCCCGGTGAACCAGGTAGAGGAAGCGGTGCGGACGGAAGCTACGGACGGCAAACGCCCCCAGGTAGGTCTTCCCCGTCCCGGTTGCCGAAACGACCAGTCCCCGGTGAACACCCGCCGCCACGAGCTCATGTAATGCGGCCAGGGCCGGGCGCTGCATCTGGTTAGGCTTGATTGGTTGCTGATGCTTACTGGACGTGACAGTCGGTCGGACTGGGGCCCGCCACCGCTGCCGGTAGTCTTGCAGCCAGGTCGCGTCTAATGGCTGGCTGTGGCGGTTTAACTCGGCTAGTTGGGCGGTGACCTGGGCGGTTAGCCCGGCGGTTTCCCGCGAACTGGCCTTTAGCGCCCACTCCACGTTCTGCAAAAGGGCCGCCCGGGTGAAGTTGGCACTGCCGATGATGACGGTCTGAAAGTTACCATGGTCAAAGAGGTAGCCTTTGGCGTGAAAGCCCGCCTGGTCAACGATCTTGACGGTCAGGTTCGGGATCTTGGCCAGCTCTGCAAACACCTGGGGACGGTTAAAGCCCAGGTAGTCACTGGTCAGGATGGTTACGGTGATCCCCTGGTCAGCCAGATCGGCCATCACCGCCTTAAACGGGACGAGCATGTCTAACGTGATAAAGGCCACCGCCCAGGTAAAGCCCTGGCAGTGCTGGAGTTCGTCTTGGACCACCTGCCAGATGGTCCCCGCCTGGTTGTTGGCCAGCAGCTGGGGCGTCAACAGCTCGTGACCAGGGTAGTCCTGACTGTACAGGCCGTTTAGAATTGCGTTTTTAAATACCGTCTGTTTATCCATTTTTTCTCCTAGAATAACCACAAAAGGGCCCCGCAGACGAGTCCGGCCGCCATTCCGGCCAGGACATCTTTGGGGTAGTGAACACCACCGACGACCCTAATCAGGGCCAAGAGGACCGCTAAAAACACCAAGAATATGCCAAGCGGCCACCAGATTTGGCAGGCCACCATGGCAATCGTCATGGCCGAGAAGACGTGGCGACTGGGAAAGGAGTCGCCCGTCTTCTCTCGGCTGATCAGGGGACGAAGCAGCCACTGCTCGTACGGCCGGGGGGCATTGAGGCGGTTGCGGGCCAGGCTCAAGAGCGCAAAGCTCACCCCCGGCACCACGATGATTGGCCAGGCAGCTCCGTGGCGGGTCCAGACCTGTTCGCCGACCATTCCCAGGTAGGCCAGGTACATGAGGACCTCAATGGCCCGGTTAGTTAGGCGTAGCGCGGTGACAAGATGCGGGTGCTTTCTGAAGGGGGCACTGATTCTTTGGTAAAAGTGCTGGTAGTCCTGCATTATTACGGAAGCTTGTTTCCAGCGGCCAGGTAGAGGTCATACCACTCCTGCTTGGTCAGCTGGACATCGCTGCCGGCGGCACTATCAGTGATGTGGGCCGGAGTCATGGTGCCAATCAGGACTTGCATGTGGGCCGGGTGGCGAAGGATCCAGGCCACCGCAATGGCGTTTTTCGAAACCTGGTACTTACCAGCCAGTTTGGCCAAAACTGCGTTCAGCTGGGGGAACTGGTCATTGTTAATGAAGGTTCCGGCAAAGGTCCCGTACTGGAACGGCGACCATGTCTGGATGGTCAGCTTGTGGAGGCGGCAGTATTCAAGCAGGCCACCATCACGGTTAGTGGCCCCGTCATCGGTCATGTTGGTGTGGAGGCCAAAGTCAATCATCCCGGTATGCTTGAGGCCGAACTGGAGCTGGTCAACCAGCAGGCGTTGGTCAAGGGACGCCTGGAGGAGGTCAATCTGGGCCGGGTTGAAGTTAGAGACGCCGAAGTGGCGCACCTTACCGCTGGCCTGGAGCTCGTCAAAGGCCGCCGCAATCTCGTCCGGGTCCATCAGCGGGTCCGGCCGGTGGATTACAAAGGAATCGAGGTAGTCGACCCCCATCCGCTGGAGGATCCCGTCAACGGCAGCAATCAGGTGGTCCTTCGACGAATCGTAGCGGGTAATCTGGTTTCCGTCAGCGTACAAGCCCCCCTTTGATTGGATAAAGAAGTCCTCCCGGGACAGATCACTACGCTTAAAGGCCTGGCCAAAGTGGATTTCCGAAGAACCCCGTCCTAATTTGGGGTCATTACCATAGATGTCTGCCGAGTCAATGAAGTTGATCCCGGCTTCGTGGGCCGCCTGCAGAGTTGCGGCGCATTTTTCAACGGGGAGGGTCCCCATCCGCATGATTCCCAGGGCCACGTTGGACGCTTGCCAATTTGTTCCACCAATTTTAACTGACCGCATTTCAGTCACTCCTTTTGTACAAACTTATTTAAATTATACTTCAAAGGTGGGGCCGCTTAAAGAAAGTACTTTCTAGTCATGAACGGGTTCAAATTTCCCCTAATAAATGTTATATTGCGGGAAAACTATTGAGGAGGCTGATTAGATGAGTAAGCAAACGAAGGGAATCCTGTTGGCCGCGAGTGGGGCGTCCCTCTGGGGAATTTCGGGAGCCGCGGCCCAGTACCTCTTTTCCACCACCACGATTTCTAACACCTGGCTGGTTAGTATCCGCCTCCTGGTGGCGGGCGTCCTCCTCACCCTGTGGAGCCTGCTCAAATTCCCCCACCAGGTCAAGCAGGTAATCAGCAGTCGCTTTAACCTGAAGTTCCTGGTCCTCTTTGCGGTCCTGGGGATGATGAACTCCCAATTAACCTACTTTCTGGCGATCAAGTACAGTAACGCACCCACTACGACCGTCATCCAGTACCTCCAGCCGGTCTTCATCATCCTCTGGCTGGCCCTTGCTAACCGCCAGTGGCCCCGGCGGCTGGACCGCATTAGCATCCTGATTGCCCTGGTCGGAACCTTCTTTCTGGCAACGGGCGGCCATCTGAACCAGCTGGCTTTGACCCCAACGGCCCTCTTCTGGGGGATCTGGTGTGCGGTTGCCGCGGCCCTCTATACCCTGTTGCCCCGGCCCCTATTACAGAAATTCGATGCCCTGATTGTCTGTGGGCTAGCGATGCTGATCAGTGGGGTCCTCCTTTTGCCGTGGTTAGTGACCACCCCACTGCCACACCTGAGCACCTGGGATTGGGTCCTCATCACCTACATCGTCATTGGGGGCACGATGTTTGCCTACACCCTCTTTTTGCAAAGCATCCGGTATATCTCACCGGCAGCCACGGGAATTTTGAGTGCCTTTGAGCCCCTGGTGGCCACCCTGCTTGCGGTAACCCTGCTGGGGACCTGCCTCACGCTGGCGGCGGTCTGCGGTTCGTTATTAATCCTGCTCACCACCTTCTTGCAGGCAATCCCCTTTCAGAAGTTTAAGACCTTCATCCACTTCCCGCATTTAAAATAACGGAAATAGACAAGATAACGGCCACCAGTGTTCGACAGGATCCGGGCGCTGGCGGCCGCTTTATATATCCGTCCATTAGTCCACAAAATGTGCAATTCATCCCACATCCAATCATTTATTTTTGCAATGTAAGCGCTACAATTACTTTGATATGATCAAATTTGAACGAATTTTTGCGGAGGTGGACTTATGTATCAAGCAAGGCGTATTATGATGGCCTTTTGTGGGGTCGTTCTGTGTGGCTTTTGCGTGGGGATGTTGCAAAAAGCCAATCTCGGGGTGGACCCCTTCACCTGTTTCGTGACGGGGATCGCGAATATTTTCAGCTCGACCTATTCAACCTTTTACCTTATCCTGACGGGGATACTGCTAGCTCTCGTCTTCGTTTTGCACAAGCACTACATTGGGATTGCGACCTTAATCAACCTCTTCTTGACTGGCGTGGCCGCCGACTTGATGCATAATTTGCTGGACGTCCTGCTTCCCCATCCCGGTCTGCTGGCCCGGGGCGGCCTTATGACAGCCGGGATTGTCTTTACCTGCCTGGCTGCCGCCCTATACTTTACCGCGGACCTTGGTGTTTCGGCCTACGATGCAATTGCCCTGATTGCGGCCTACAAGTACCGCCTGCTACCGTTCAAGTACTGTCGGATCATCACCGACAGTATCTGCGTCCTGGTTGGTTTTGCCTTTAATGTTACCTTGGGAATCGGGACCGTCATCACGGCCCTTTTCATGGGGCCCCTCACCCAATGGTTCAAGACCAACCTGGCGGAGCCGATGCTGGCTAAGGCGCCGGCGGCTTAAGATAACGCTTTTCGATGCAAATCAAGTCATTAAAAAGCATAAAGAAGACTCTAGTGTTCGAATTTTCCGAACGCTAGAGTCCTCTTTATGTACTGCACTGTAATTTTCAACTATATAGAAGACCTATACCACTTTTTAATTTTGGTACCTGTTTTCCAGGTAGTTGGGTAACTCGTGGTGGTGATGGTGGTGGTGCTTAGCCATGGCCTTCTGCCGCAACTCTGTTTGAATCTGCTCCAGGGTCTTTCCCTGAGTTTCGGGCGCGAAAATTGCCGCAAATACTAGGGAAAGGATGTTGCAGATAATAAAGAACACGAAGGTCCCACTGCCACCCCAGCGGGCCATCATAACCGGGAAGGTGAACCCCACAAAGAAGTTCGCCAGCCACAGTGCAAAGGTCGAGATACCCATTCCTAGGCCACGCAAACTTTGTGGAAAGATCTCCGACAAAAGCACCCAGGTCGTTGGGGAAACGCAAGACTGAAAGAAGGCCAGAAAGGCCATCGTTGAGCAAATCACAATGTATGGTAACAGCGGTGAATTCCGCAGGAATAGGATTGCCAGGGTGATGAAGGCCGTTGAGCTTGCCGTACCGGTGATTCCAGTAAGGAGCATCTTTCGCCGGTCAACCGTGTACATCATCTGCATCCCCACCGCGGTGGCAACGAATGAAGTTAGGCCGTTGCCGATATTGGCAATCAGCGCGGCCTGGTGACCAAAGCCAACCTTCATGAGGATACTCGTCCCGTAATACATCATGATGTTGATGCCGACAAACTGCTGGACGATCCCCAGGCCAACACCAATTAGGACCAGGTTACGAACCCAGGGGTGGCTCAGGTCGTGGAGGGTTGCGTGCCGGGCCATCCGATTACGCTGCAGCGTGTTCTCCACACTTTGAATTTCGTGCAGGCTCCGCTGTCGACTCGGCCGAATTGTTTCCAGAGTCTGCAGGGCCGCGTCTTGATGCCCCACCATGATTGACCAACGGGGCGATTCGGGCACCCGCCACATCCCGATGAAGAGCAGGACCGACGGGATCATCCCGAAGGCAATCATGTACCGCCAGATACTGCCGACGTGCGGAAAGCAGCTTCCCAAGACCGCGTTGACCGTGAAGGCCAGCAGCTGGCCGCCCGTGATCATTAGCTCATTTTGGGTCACTAACCGTCCCCGCAACGCCGCCGTTGATACCTCGGCCAGATAGGTAGGGACAATCACAGAAGCACCGCCGACCGCCAGGCCCAGCAGGAAGCGAAAGATAATCATAAGAAAAGCGTTGGGGGCTACCGAACACATCAGCGTTCCCATGAAAAAAATCAGGGCTAAACAGACCAGCATTTTCTTACGACCATAACGATCCGCGAGCTTGCCAATGATCAGGGCCCCGATGGCTGCTCCTAACGTGATGCCGGAAGTTACCAACCCCTCTTCTGCTGGGGTGAGGTTCAGCTGCTGTGGCGAGGCCATGTAAGGGATGGCACCGTTGATTACTCCAGTGTCGACCCCAAACAAAAGACCACCCAACGTTACTATTAAAGCAATTTTCTTTAACCGTCTGACAATTCTGCTACTATGAATAAAAAATTCCTCCTTATTCAGGGTAAACAAAAAGGCGCCTCACCTGCAAGAGCAACTGAGACGCTTTTCGTTGAGGGATATGTTCCACTCACCTAATTGACATTTCTATTATAACACGTTTAGCAAACGTGCGTTCTAATCAAGAATTAGCCCAATAAATTGGTAATTTATGATAAAAATAGTTACAAATTATGTTGCAATTTTATCATTCTAATGGTATTCTAATTTACATTAAAGATACACAGGAGGACTTAGCAATTATGACTTTGACATATATTCAACAAGCAAATCAACAATCTTCCTCCTCAGTCTCTAGTTCTACTCGGGGCTGAGTGATTTTAGTGTGTCATCAAACAGGTTTAACAACGAGCCCGGACATGCTTAGTCATTTGGCAAACACCATCTGACGAAGCGTGGCCGGGTTTTTGTCTTGGCCAATACGGAAATGGAGGAATTGGAATGAAGAATCAGCAGACAAACGATGATTTGAAGCGGTCGCTTGGTTTCTGGTCGGCAATCTCGATCGTTGTGGGGACCATTATCGGTTCCGGGATCTTTTTCAAGCAGGGTTCGGTTCTTGACAGTGCCGGAACATCGACCATGGCCATTGCTGCCTGGGTCTTTGGGGGAATTATCACCCTAACTGGGGGGCTGACAGTAGCCGAAATTGGGTCCCAGATGCCCTACACCGGGGGCCTGTACGTCTATATTGAGAATATTTACGGACGAATCCTTGGCTTTTTAGCCGGGTGGATGCAGGTTATTGTTTACGGGCCCGCCATTATCGCCTCGGTCGCGGGCTTCATGAGCATCCTGATGGCTAACTTCTTTGGCCTGGGGGCCCAGTGGCGGGTGCCACTCGCCTTCATTACCGTTTTGGCAATCGGGATTATGAACCTCTTTGAAAACAAAGTGGGGGCCATCTTTGCGATCATTACCACGGCCGGGAAAATGATTCCGATCGCGGCGATCATCATCTTCGGGCTCTTCTGGGGGCACCAGGATGCCTTTGGTCAAACCGTCAATGAGGTCCACCAGGCAACCGGTGGCTTTGGGGTTGCGGTCCTGGCAACCCTGTTCGGTTATGATGGCTGGATTTTAATTGCCAACCTCGGTGGTGAAATGAAAAATCCGCAGAAGCTGTTACCTAAGGCCATCATCGTGGGGATCACCGCAGTGCTAATCATTTACACCCTGATCACCATCGGTATCATCAAGTTTCTCCCCGTCAACCTGATCCACCGCTTGGGTGAAAACGCCACGGCTTACTTAGCTGTCAAGGCATTTGGGAACATCGGTGGTAAATTACTGTCGGCCGGGATCATCATCTCGATGATGGGGACTTTGAACGGTAAAATGATCACCTTCCCCCGGATCGTCTACGCAATGGCTAAACGGGGTGACCTGCCATTCTCGCGTTACCTGGCTTACGTTACGCCTAAGGGAAAGTCGCCAGTTGTTGCCACCATGTTTATCATTGTTTTGGCTACCGTCATGATGATCTTCTTTGATCCTGACCACCTGTCGGACCTCTGTGTCTTCACCGTTTACTGTTTCTATCTTCTGGCCTTCTTCGGCATCTTCATCCTCCGGCGCCGGAACAAGGAACCGCGGCCGTTTAGTACGCCGCTGTACCCGTGGATTCCGATTATCGCTATCGCCGGTGGGGTGTTCGTCCTCGCTAGTGAAATCGTCAATGACTTTACCGGCGTGGTCCTGTTCATTGGGATTGTCATCGTCGGCCTACCAATCCTCTACCTAGTTAAACGGATGGACCAGATGCGGATGCACTAAATGTACGAAAATGGCTTTCTAACTGCCCCCTGCTGGCGGTTAGGAAGCCATTTTGCTTATAATAGAGGGGAAATCAATTTCAAAGAGGTGTGTTTGAATGAAGAAAGCCTACCTAATTCACGGAACATCAACACGGGACGACGACTGGTTTCCCTGGCTAGAACAGGCTGCTAGGCCAACCATCGCCGTTGACCGCATCATGCTGCCAAACCCGTTTGCCCCGGATCCCAGAGAATGGGCGGATGCAATTGACCAACAGGTGCCCGCTCAGGATGGCGTAATCCTTATTGCCCACAGCTTGGGCTGCATTAGTGCCCTCCGCTTTGTGGAACGGCACAACCTGCATGACGCCCGTCTTCTCTTGGTGGGCGCATTTGATGAGCCGCTCCCAATGTATCCCCAGTTAAACGGCTTCGTCCAGCCCAAGCTCGACTACCAAAAGGTTACCCCAAAGGTTGGTCAGGTAACGGTCATTACGGCCAAGGATGACCCGATTGCCCCGTATAAGGGCAGTGTTGAAGTTGCCCACCAACTCGGTGCTAAACTGATTGTCCAGGCAACTGGCGGCCACTTCTTGGGCGCTAATGGTTATACCCAATTCCCGCTTGCTTTAAAAGAATTATTGCGGATTACGAAATAGAAAAACCACCTACCCCCGTATTTAAAGGGTAGGCGGTTAATTTTTTCACGACTATTCAATTTGCTTAAAGGAAGTGGACTTGTGGTCAACCCCCTGACCAGCATTGGCAATCTGGTAAGTGAAGCTGCTGGAGTGCAGTTTCTTACCAAGTGCTAAGACATGATTATATTGCCACAGCGATACCTTGCCATCCTGGCTCTTGGAAAGGGTCAGCTTACTGCCTTTTGCACTGTAATTCCAGGTTCCCTGCTTAGATTCGCTATGGTAAACGTCTTCAAAGTCACTCTGACTATCATTGGCTTTTAGTGCCTTAGATTTGCTTGGGGTAACGACCACCTCATCGCCGCTCTTAGCAAAGGTCATGTAGGCGCTCTGGTTCCCCGAAACAGACGTGTACTGGTAAACGTGCCCCGGAACGTGGCGTGCAACGGAATGGCTCGCGTAGAAGTAACCACCCCCAAAGATAACCACGAGAACTACAATAATCGCAATAATAATCTTGTTCTTTTTTTGCATCGATACCTAACTCCTATTAGTCGTCCTCATCAGTGGAGTCAGTGCTTTGATCATCAGTCGTAGCTTGGTTATTGCTGTCACTGTTGCTATCGCTATCACTTTGACTGTCTTCACTGTCGCTATCGTCGTCGTTGCTGTCGTTGTCCTTGTTGTCCTTATTACTGTCGCTACTGCTGTCATCGTCATCATCACTTTGACTGTAGCTTAATGACAGCGTCTTGCCGTTCAAGGAAATGTGGACAGTTACATCCTTGTCGGAATCTGGCAGAGCATCCTCAATTGCTTCTACCGCAGCGTCAGCGTCACCATTTTCAAGATCCTTCTTAACCTCAGCAGCAACACTACTACTGATGCTATGACTGTCATCGGCGTCACTGTCAGTGTCAAATGATACGTTATCATCGCTGTTGGCACCATCTAAGGCTGATTCAATGCTGTCGGCAGTCAACTTAACCTTATTGTGCTTCGTACTCTTTTTGTGCTTTGTTGTACTGCTGGATGATTCATTCTCAGTAGTGTTATCACTATTGTTATTATTGTTGCTGCCGTTGTTGTTATCGTTATTGGCAGAGTAAATATTGGTAGAGTGATCATCGTTCTTGGTAATTGTTTGTGGCCGTACGGTAATGTGGACGTTAGTTGGTCCATTATTAATGGTAACCTTTGTTTGCGCCACAGCATATGGGTTAACGTCTGGTGTGTAGCCAGCAGGGACATCACCATCGCGGTTCAGAATCAAGACGTCACCGGCGTAGATCAGGTTAGCGTTTTGAATATTGTTGTCATAGCACAGCTTAGCCACGGAGATTCCTGTTGCTGCGGAAATACCAGATAAGGTATCACCCCATTGGATGATGTAACGGGTCCCGTTGAGGTTGTCCATACTAATGTGTTGCATTGCCATGTTGTTAGAAATTTGTTGTGGCGTGTTGGCAATCCAGTTGGTAATATCCGCCTGTTCCTCTGGTGAACCACTTGCGTTATTGTCCGCCATTGCAACTGAAGTAGCCATTACGGGGCCGGCTAATACGGCCGTCATAAAGGCTGCTACCAGGCGTTTCTTGTTAATCTTCATGACTAATCCTCCCATAGAAAATCCTTAAAAAGCCTATTATTTTCATCTTAATTAGTTTAACGCTGTCCCAACAAGCATTCAATAGGACACCACCTAAAAGATAGTGAAACAAGCCCTTTTTGCCGTCCTTAATAAGTAGGGGCAACCCACGAATAATGTAAGGAGGGCTTTTTATGGCACAAACCGACTTAGAAAAACGCTGGGAACGGGCCGGCTTAACAGACGACTTTATCTTCAGCAAGGTTTTTTTGGATCCGGTGATTACCAAGGAGATGATCCACCGGGTGCTGCCGGAGCTACCACTGGGCAAGGTGACAATCCTCAATAGCCAGCAGGAACTAACGAGTACGCATGATGCTAAGGGGGGGGCGCTTCGACATCTATGCCGAGGACGAGGAAGGGAACCGCTATGACGTCGAGATGCAGGTTGTTAACCACCAAAACTTGCCGCAACGAACGCGCTTTTACCAATCTAGTTTGGCAAACGATGCCTTTGAACGGGGGCAAAACTACAGCCAGGCCGACAACGCCTACGTGATATTCTTCTGTTGTTTCGACCCCTTTGGTCTGAGAGAACAACGCTACGAGATCAAGCGGCGGGTCAGTAAGTACCCGGATTACCCGTATCGTGATGGTGAGACGACCCTTTTCTTTGACATTACGAATCTTCGTCAGATAGTTGGTCCGAAGCTCCAAAACTTCCTGGACCTCATTGCTGGCCGCAAAGTTGATGAGGCAGATGACTTTATCGTACAATTAAGACAAAGGATTGCCCACGTAAAACAGGACCGGAAATGGAGGAAGGAATATATGCAACGCACCTTATACGAAATGGACATTGAAAACGATCGCCGCCGTGCTATTCTTGAGGGTCGTAAAGAAGGTCGTGATGAGGGAGTAGATGAAGAACGGCTGGCACTTGTTCGCGACCTGATTGATAGTGGTCAAACTAAAGAACAAGTCGAAAACTTTCTTGTCAATATCCGTAAGTTTTCCCCTCAGCAAGCACAAAAGTACTATCAACTAGCGATCAAGAAATGAGTTGGGAACACAACTAGCTTTCTACGTGAAGTAAACCTCTTGAAAGCGTAAGGAGGCCTACAGTATTCGGAAAATCCGAACGCTGTAGGCCTTTTCGTGTGCTGCGCTGCAGTATTTTATCCATATGGGAGACTTATATCGTACCCCTGTTAGACAAAGATTCTAACGATTGTAAGCCACTTACTTAATATAATTCAGAAAGCTAAAAGTTAACCGCGATAGATTACTACCAGACTTATAAAGAAGTCTCCAATTAAAAAAGACAGCTTGCGTTTACTCTCATCTCAATTAGAGACTCGTTACTCGCAGTTTGAACAAGAAGGCACTAGAGCTAAGGAAACCAGTCTAAAGAAGAGGTGAAAGGTGTTTCTCCGTCATGTGAAGGCCTGGTTGGATTCAGGCCACTACCCTTTTTGAAACATAAATATCCAATTAAGACGATCGTCTCACCAACGGCATAAAAAAAGGCCGTGCAACTAAGCACGGTCAACTTGCGTGGCAACGTCCTATCCTCGCAGGGAGCGATCCCCCAACTACTTTCGGCGTGT
>NZ_AZGM01000066.1 GCF_001435935.1 Limosilactobacillus panis DSM 6035 | reverse complement strand
TTAAATTCCGAATGGAGCTTCTGATTCAGAGGCTTTTTGTCACAACCCCTTTTTTTGAATTACTGTAACTAGATGTGGTAGAATAACATTAGTTTTATGTACGGATTTTAAATGATAGTAAACAGCTGAATAATTATTGCCGACCTTGTACCAACAAAGCGGCTCTTTTAGCTTACTTACTTTTCCGTTATGACGGTTGTTTTGTTAATCTAAGTAAATCTAGTAAAGGAAGGTATTATGGCAAAATTAAAAATTAAGAATAATGAAGTTGCCTTTTACGCCATGGGTGGCCTTGGCGAAATTGGTAAGAACATGTACTGTGTTCAGTTCCAAGACGAAATTATCATCATTGACTGTGGGGTCCTTTTCCCAGAAGATGAGCTGTTAGGGGTCGACTACGTTATCCAAAACTACGACTACCTGATTGAAAACAAGGATAAGATTAAGGGGGTTTTCATCACCCACGGTCACGAAGACCACATTGGGGGACTTCCGTTCTTCCTGCAAAAGGTAAATGTGCCAATCTACGCCGGTCCATTTGCAATGTCGTTGATTAAGGGGAAGCTAGACGAAAAGCACCTCTTACGGAGTGCAGAACTTCACGAGATCAACGAGTTCGATGAGGTGCACTTCAAGAAGCTCTGGGTCAGCTTCTTCCGGACGACCCACTCAATTCCGGACACCCTCGGGGTTGCGGTTCACACTCCCCAGGGAACAATCATCCAGACCGGGGACTTTAAGTTTGACCTGACCCCGGTTGGCCACTTGCCAGGTCCTAACCTTCAGCAGATGGCTAAGCTTGGTGATGAAGGGGTCCTTCTGTTGACCTCTGATAGTACGAACGCCGAACGTCCCCAGTTCACCAAGTCGGAACGGTGGGTTGATATCCATATCCGGCGGATCTTTGAACGAATCAAGGGTCGGATCATCTTCGCCTCGTTTGCCTCAAACGTTTATCGGCTGCGGGAAGCGTCGGATGCGGCCATCGCCCAGGGCCGGAAGATTGCCGTCTTCGGGCGGAGTATGGAAAATGCCATTGCGGCTGGTCAGGAACTCGGCTACCTCAACATTCCTGAGGATTCCCTGATTGACCAAAACGAGATTAACAACTACCCACCGGAGAAGGTCTTGATTATGTGTACCGGATCCCAGGGTGAACCAATGGCCGCACTGAGTCGGATTGCTAAGGGTACCCACCGACAAATCAGTATCCAACAGGGGGACACGGTTGTCTTTTCCAGTAACCCAATTCCGGGGAACACCACTAGTGTTAATTCCCTGATCAATAAATTGGAAGAAGACGGTGCTAATGTTATCCACGGTTACGTTAACAACATCCACACCTCTGGTCACGGTGGCCAAATTGATGAAGAATTTATGCTGCGGTTGATGAAGCCAAAGTTTTTCGCTCCAGTTCATGGCGAATACCGGATGCAGAAAATTCACACTAAGCTGGCAGAAATGACCGGAGTGTCGAAGAAGAATACCTTCATCTTGGCAAATGGTGACGTCTTGGCCTTGACAAAGGATAGTTGCCGATTGGCTGACCACATTGACAGTGTCAGCGATGTATACATCGATGGTCGTGACGCGGGTGATACAGTTGGTAACCCAGAAATCCGTGAACGGCGCCTACTTTCGGAAGAAGGGGTGGTCACGGCAATTGCGGTTGTTGACTTAAAGGACTACCAGATTGTTGCTGGTCCGGACATTGTTTCCCGAGGCTTCGTTTACATGCATGAATCTCAAGAATTGATCAAGGCTGCTAATCATGAAGTCTTCTGGGCTATCCTTAACACCTTTAAGAACCATAAGCATGTTGACCAACGGGCCCTCAACCGGACAATCGTTAGTCGGCTACAGAAGTTACTCTTTGAAAGGACCGGACGGCGACCAGTAATTATTCCGATGATTACGATTCTTAACGGTGACAATCGGGCAGAAAACCGCCACTACCGTCACCCTAACCACCGTAATAACAATAAGCAAAACAAGGAAAAACGCTCCCAACAACATAGTGAAAAGGGAAAGCAACATAACAAGCAGGACCACCATAAAAAGGAAACTGTAAAAGCTTAGGCGGTTCGGTTACAAAAGCTCCTGATAGTCGGTATCGTTATCGGCTGTCAGGAGCTATTTTAATACTTTTGTAATTGACCACTTAAAACTACTTGAAAACTCTGGTATTATCAATATTAGCAATTATTTTAGTTATTTAGAGAGGAAGAAACCAAATGACCGGAAGAGATTATTTACGAATCTGGTATCGGGTTCAAATTGGGGCGACATTACTGATTCTAGCGATGATGATGGTCCGGAATTTTGAACTTGGCCGTCACATAGTGGTAGCACACCTCTTGCCGACCGTGATTATTTTGGCAATCGGCCTGGCAGTGGAATTATTGCCTAACTTGCCGGAAGTTGTTAAACGCCTGAATAGTTGGCTCCAGGGTTTGACCCAGCCCCTTATTCAGGTCGTTACATGGGACGTTATTACCCGGGAAATTATTACCCTCCTGCGACTACCTTCACGGGGAGTTGTTTCCCTAATGATCTTATACTATTTAGTAATGTTTGCCCCGTTCGCCAGTGTGATTGGTGGGCAGTTGAAGACGAGCATTGAGCGCTTTATCTTTGCAATTTCAACTTTTCAGGTAGTTTTTATCGCCTTGGCAGCCTTTCCAGATGCCCTAATCGACAACCATTTCTTGTATCTACTGCTTGCCAGTGGAGCCGTCGGAGCTGTTGCCTACTTCGTGTTGATTACGACGGTAATGCGAGCCTGGAAACTATCTTGGCCGGGCCTAAAGCCGCAGTGGTCAGGAGACTTTAACTGGTGGATTCTTGGTGGGTTGGTATTAATCGACCTGGCCTTTACCTACCTAAACGTTGGTGGAAATATTGACATCACTAAGTCCGACTGGCGGTATTTTCTGACCGCTGTTGAGGCTGGCGTGGCGGAAGAAACTCTGTTCCGCTTTGCCATCTTGGGGGTACTTTTTTATGCATGGCGTCACTGGCAAAAGCGTTTGCCCCTGGTCCTGGCCACAAGCAGTATTTTGTTTGGACTTGCCCATCTGGTGAACGTTTTCGCGCAAAACTGGGGAAACACTCTGTTTCAGGTGATTGGCGCAGCCGGAATTGGTCTCTTTTTTGCGGTGGTGTATGTTTATACTGGGCAGCTCTGGTTGGCAATGTTGATGCACGGCTTACTAGACTGGACGAGTTTTGTTGCATCTGAATCCACCACCATATCGGGAAAGCTGACCCTTGATGATTGGGTTACCACCCTGGTTGAGGTTGCCTTTTTTGTCCTAATTGCGGTTTGGATGATGTACGGCCAGCGGCGTCACGTGATGAACCGGCATGTTGCCCGTTTAACCGGTGATGAACAGCATTTCGATTTTCAAATTCACTATTAATTAAACGAAGCTGAGAAAGCATGCTCCTAGTATCAAGTGCCGCGGAGCAAGTCCATTGATTACGATCAATGGCGCGCTCTTATTTTTCCCAGCTTCGCTTTTTTGAACAAAATATTGGAAACGTTTTCTAAAGAAACATTTGGCCTAAGATACAACTGCTTTATGCATAAAGAAAGACTATAATTATTATATAACTTACATTTTTAACATTATTGACTAGCTCTTTAATGTTATTGGATGTTATTGAAAGGAATGCACAAGTATGATTAGAAGAGGGACGAAGACGGAGGATACAGCCTTCTTTGGCCATCCACATGGACTATCGACCCTGTTTTTCACTGAAATGTGGGAAAGATTTAGTTACTATAGTATGCACGCCATCCTATTGTTCTACCTGATTGATAGTTTCCAAAAGGGTGGCCTGGGGATGGATACCCCGATTGCCACCTCAATTGTTGCCATTTATGGGGCCCTGATTTATATGTCAAGTGTGATTGGTGGCTTTGTCAGTGATCGCTTGCTGGGAGCCCAGCAAACCGTCTTTTTGGGCGGGGTGCTGATTGCCTTGGGGAAACTTTATTCTAGTGCTCCCACTCCGTTTTGTGGGTCTTTACGTTTCTATTGTCATCATTGTTTTAGGAACCGGTTTTCTGAAGCCCAATATCTCTGACATGATTGGGGGACTATATAGTAAGGATGATACCCTGCGGGATGCCGGTTTTAATATTTACTACATGGGAATCAACCTCGGTTCTCTTTTGGCGCCATTCATTATTGGTTGGGTCGGCCAAACATACAGTTACCATGCCGGCTTTGCCCTCTCGACAATTGGGATGATTTTTGGCTTGATCCAATACAGCATGGGGAAGAGAAAGTACCTGGCTAAGGATGGCCTAGAGCCTAGTGACCCCATCAAGCCGGAAGAGAAGACAAAGGTTATTAAGCAGGTTTCCTGGGTCATTGCCCTGGTTGTTATCGTCCTGGTAGGTATGCAGTTAACTCACCTGCTTAACATCAACAACATCATCTTTATCATCACGATTCTCGGGATTCTACTCCCGGCCGCGTATTTTTTCAATATCTTACGCAGCCCGAAGATTACCAGTAAGGACCGCCACAATGTCTTGGCATACATCGTGATCTTCATTGCTAGCGTGTTGTTCTGGTCAATTTATGAGCAGACAATGACGATTTTTCCGTTGGTGACCCAACAGATGACTGACCTGCTTTTGTTTGGCTTCCATATCAAGCCAAGCCAGTTTACCGGCTTCAACGCCCTGTTCGTCTTGATTTATTCACCAGTAGTAGCTGCTGCCTGGACAAAATTGGGTAAGCACCAGCCATCATCGACGACTAAGTTTACGGTTGGCCTGTTAGCTTCGGCTTGTTCGTTCCTGGTTCTCCTGATTCCAATCAACACCCACGTGGCAGGGGCTAAGTTCTCTGGCTGGTGGCTAATTTTGAGTCTAGCCATTATTGAAGTTGGGGAAGTCTTCTTGTCACCATCCGGCCTGTCTTTAACCAACAAACTGGCTCCAAAAGCCTTTGCTGCGTAGATGATGAGTATCTGGTTCTTGGGGGATGCTGCCGCCCAGTCCTTTAATGCCCAGCTGGTTAAGCTTTATAGTGTCCCAAACGCTGGAATGTATTTTGAAATCGTCGGTGCCTTTGCCGTTGTTGGGGCGCCGGTTCTGTTCTCAATGCGGGGGCTGTTATCCCGTTTAGTCAATGTCTAGGCCTGAGGAGGAAAAATAATGGTTAGAGTTCAAGAAGGATACATGCCCTTTGGCAAATACCAGACTTACTACCGGATTGTGGGGGAGAAGAGCACTAAAGCACCCCTCCTTCTTCTTCATGGTGGGCCGGGTTCAACCCATAACTACTTTGAGGTCCTAGACGACCTTGCAAAAAAGGGCCACCGTCAGTTGGTCATGTATGACCAGATTGGCTGTGGGAAATCTTCGATGCCTGATGACCAGGCCGACCAAGTCTATAATCAAGAAACCTGGGTAAAGGAACTCATCGCCCTGCGCGACTATCTTAGTCTTGATCAAGTCCACTTGCTAGGCCAGTCGTGGGGTGGGATGCTAGAAATTATCTACCTTTGTGACCACGCTCCCAAAGGTGTCAAATCGGGAATTTTAGCCAGTACTCTCCCGGCCTCTTGGATGTGGGGCAAGGAGTTGCACCGCCTGATTAAACTGATGGCGCCGGCTGACCAGGCGGCAATTGCCAGGGCGGAGGCGAGCGGCGACTACTCTGCTCCGGATTACCAGCGCGCTAATGCCAAGTTCATGGAACAGCACTGCAGTGCAGCCCCAGCGGCGGACAATCCAGAACCGTTACGGCGTAAGAAAAGGGCGGGAACTGTTGCCTACCTGACTGGATGGGGACCCAACGAATATAATCCGGAGGGGAATCTCAAGAACTATGACTACCTTGACCAACTTAAGGAACTTACGACCCCGATGCTGATTACTAGTGGGACCGATGACCTCTGCACACCCTACATTGCCAAAACGATGGCCGACCGCATCCCGCGCTCTCAGTGGCAGCTCTTCGAATACTGTCGGCACATGTCGTTTGTGGAGCGTCACGACGATTACGAGCGGGTCATAATCAAGTGGTTGAACGCAAACGATTAACAATCTTTAGCAAAAAAGAAAAGCTTATGGTAGAATTAATTTTTGCCATAAGCTTTTTATTAATAAGTAACTTGAGGAGAAAGAGAAATGGATGCAACACTGCTGACCCGGCTGATCTTAGGGGCACTTTTACTTTACCAGGTATATAACTACGGTCATGACCTCTTCGTCAATCGGAAACGAATCAATGACGGTAACATGTTGGTTACGGGGCCCATTGGCTTTACGACTAACTTCTTTGATACATTAGGGATTGGGTCCTTTGCCCCAACGACGATGCTACTAAAGTTGACCAAATCTTTGAAGAATGACCGCTTGCTCCCGGGAACTTTGAATGCCGCCTGTGCCATCCCGGTGATGACCGAGGCCCTTTCCTACATCAAGATGGTTAAGGTTAGTGGCCTGACGCTATTAACGATGATGTTGTCAGCAATGTTGGGGGCGTTCATTGGTTCCCGAATCGTGGTTCGCTTCGATGAAAAGAAGGTGCAGGTAACGGTGGGGTGTGCGTTAGCCGTCACGGCCGTTTTGATGGTTCTCTCTGTTACGGGGGTAACCACTAAACTAGGGGCCCACAACGTTGCTACGGGCCTATATGGGTGGAAACTAGTCGTTGCCTGTGCTGTCAACTTTATCTTAGGCTCTTTGATGAATGTTGGTATTGGTCTCTACGCACCGTGCATGGCCCTCGTGTACTTACTTGGCCTGAGTCCGTTGGTTGCTTTTCCTATTATGATGTCCTCGTGCGCGTCTGTAATGCCGATTGCTGCTGGTGAGTTTATTAGACGTGATGACTATGCCCGCGCCCCGGCAATCTCAATCACGGCCTGTGGCTGCCTAGGAGTGTTCGTTGCTATTCATTTCGTCAAGCACTTGAACGTGACGTTCATAATGTGGTTGGTGATCTTGGTAATGGTTTACACCTCAGCCCTAATGCTGATTGAGGGAAGCCGGAAATTTAAATTGGCGGCAGAATAAAAGAAGGGGTTGTGACAAAAAGCCTCTGAATCAGAAGCTCCATTCGGAATTTAACAAAA
>NZ_AZGM01000065.1 GCF_001435935.1 Limosilactobacillus panis DSM 6035 | reverse complement strand
CATTTAGCTTGCTGTTAACAGCGAAACTAACCGTTTCGGCAAAAATGTGAAGAACTGATTCATCATCTGAATAATTTGGGCTCTTCTTGCATAAACTTCATGATTAATAATCGTTTTTAACGAATTTAGAAGCCATACCAGTGCTTGAGACAACTCAATATCTGGCATGGCTTCGTTCATTATAAAGAATAAATCCCCAATGGTGCGATCATCCTGATTTTGCCGTTCCTGCCAAGCTAATAGGTCATAAGTCATCATGACAATTGCTAAATGGCCACAAAGCCCGTCATAATTTTGAACTTGTGATTTGTCGAGCCGCAAGTATTGCTTGGCAACTTTAAAGTAATTCTCAATTTGCCATCTTCGGGCGTATAGTTGAATGATCGCTTGTGGCTGAAGGCCTAACTGAGTCGTTGCCAGTACTAGGTAGTCATCTTGACGGGCCCGATTAGCCACAAATACCAAGCGAAGCTTGAATTTTTGGTTCCCGACGTGCGCTTCGACAAAGCAGCTGTATTGATAAGCTTGCTTGGGTTGATATTTTGAGGCCTGCAGTCGCTTGTATAATGCTTTAACTGAATATTGCCGTCCGCGATATTGATAGTAAATTTTGCTGGACCGTTTAAGCATGCCCACGCCGTTTAATCCCAACTTGGTTAATTCATAGAACATTTTTGGTGAGCTATACCAGCTATCAAATAACACATAGTCAGCCAGAACGCCATTTGCGAGGGCTTGCTTGACAAGTTG
>NZ_AZGM01000064.1 GCF_001435935.1 Limosilactobacillus panis DSM 6035 | reverse complement strand
TCCGAAGATTTCATCTAACTCCATTAATTATTTGGGACTTATGTCACAGCCCCTTTAAAGTAGTTTTATTCAATTATGCGAAGACCCGCCGAATACCAGCGATCACGTTCCGTTGACCGTTGACGATTGGCTGAACCATAACACATGGTGGCCAACTCTCAATAACCGTATTCGGGTCAATCAAGATGGCGACGTGCCAAATTGTCCGGGTGCCTGGAGCGTAGTAGAATACCAAGTCCCCGCGTTGCCGGTTATTCCAGCCAACGTTCATAAAGTGGGGGTCGGCGAAGAGCTGTTGTGAGTTCCACTCGTTACCAGGGTACCCATGGTGGGTAGAACTTGCCGAAGTTGGGTTAATACCACCCGCGTAAAGCGCCTGCATAACTAGGCCAGAACAGTCAACCCCGTAAGCCGGCATTGATGAACAACCAGCCCACCATGGCTTGCCCATGTACTTGTAGGCAACATCTATCATGGCATCAATCCGTTGTTGCCGAGTTGCTGCAGGATTGGTAAGGGTTGGCGAAATATAACTATCAATCCCGTACCATAAGTCGGCAGAATAGCCAAGAGCCTTCCAGGTGTTCAGGTCAACCCAACCGGTAGCTGGCAGGCCGTGACTACGTTGGAAGTTAGCAATGGCATAACCGTCACCATAAGTGTACTGGTTGTGAATGTTAGCGTCACCGAGCTTGCTCTTGATCAGGTAAGTCTTAACCCCTTCGTAGCCGGGGCCGATGTTGTGACCAACTTCGGCCGGGTTAGCTTGAATCTGGGTGTAGTTAATCTGATACATCCAGCCCGGGTTTTGGTAAACATTTAAAAGGCTGTTGCCAATGTAGTCTTGGCTGTCTTCAACATAGCCTTCACCATCGGCCCGGTTACTGTACCAGCTGATGATTTGGAAGGCGTCGTGAACGTCTGCCGGGTTAATGGTAAAGCTCGTGCTGAAGCGGGCCTGGTTAGACCCTAAGATGTTCCCGTATGCTTTTTGAATGTCCGGACTAGTAACATTGGTAACTTCTTTTCTGGTGATTTCACTCCCCTTCGTCCAGTCGTAAAGGAGGATGAAGTGGTGCTTATAAGCGTTGGCGTAATCATCCGCGTGCCAACCAGAAACGTTAATCGTCGTGCCGTTTTGGCTGAAGTTATCCAACCAAGCTTGGTTACCGTTCAGGTTGATCTGGTTACCGAACCAAATGTCACTACGGTCACCTTCACCATTGTTCTTGTCATTACTGTAACGGCTAATAACAACAAAACGGTGACCGACCATTGCCGGTGTAACGTTGAAGGTTACACCGGCAATGGTCAGCATTACTGATGTTGCCATAACCGTTTACAGCAACATCGTTACTTGCTGTAACGTTGACCTTCTGCCGACCAACTTCCCGGTTAGCAGTTTGGTCAAAGAGAATCAGGAAGTGGTTAGTGTCGAGGGTCGACCGTCCGTCTGCATGCCAGCCAGAAACAACAACCCGGTTTTGTTAATACCGTCAACATAGAAGTTATCAAGGTAGCCGGCCTTATTGTTATTCAGCCGGACAACGTTGTTAAGCCAGTAATCGGAATAGCGGCCGGCAGTATTAACATTTTGCAGGTCACTGTAACGACTAATCAAAACTAGGTCGTCATTGTTGAGCATGCTTGGGTTGATTGCAAAGCTGGCCGTAAAGCGGGCCTTGTTGGCGTTAGCAATCCGTGGATAAACTTTAGCAACGTCGTCACTGGCAACGTTCTTAACGACTTGACGGGCAATTTCCCGATTCTTAGTGCGGTCGAACAGGATTAGGTAGTGGGTACCTTCCTTGGCACTGGCGTCGTCTGCGTGCCAGCCAGCAACCGTAATTTGGTTACCCGTGGCTTTAAACTGATCAAGCCAGCCGGCCTTTGTCTGAATTTTTGGGAACCAGAAGTCAGCACCGCCATTGGGCTCACCATTCTTATCATTGGTGTAACGAGAAACCAGTTGCAGAGTGTTCGTGTTGAACAGTCGGCTTTCTGGAACCTTAACTGAAAAGCTACCTTTCCCGGAGATTGGGGCGTTAGGGTAAACCCTTTGGACGTCCGGACGGTCCTGTTCGTTAACCGTTGTCCGGTATAACTCGTGGTTATTACCGTCTAAGACGATTACAAAGTGGTTCATTCCCTGCTGGTACTGGTTAGTGGCGTGCCAACCAGTGAAGACAACGTTGTTTTGACCATCACTAGCCGCACCATCAAGGCAACCATTATTTACCGGTGTTCGATAGTCAACGTTACTTTGTTGGTTATTAGTGGCGTTGGTCGTAGTGGTGTTCGTTGCCGTAGCTGCTGCCTGGTCGGTTTGAACAGTAGCTGTTGTCTGTGGTTCAGCAACCGGTGTCGTCGTGTCAGCATGACCAGTCGTTGTAGCGGCCGTCAGTGCAACCAGTGGCGAAGACAGCAATTGCCATCGTGCACCAGTTTTTACCGGCTTTGAACAATTTGAAATGTTTTTTCTCTTCCATATATTTACTCCCCCGACATTGAGAATAATTAGGGATATGATCAGGACACGCCCTAGCTCATTTCCCATAACGGCTTTAGTTTACTCGCTTTTTGGTCATAAAAAAGTAGCGGGTGGAAAAAATTGCAGTTTTCCCACCCGCACTTTTTCAGTTTTCAAAGTAATCGCGGAAAAGGCAAAAGGCTGGTTGAGCATCAGAGCACGTTTCTGGTGTCATCCAGCCTACTTTTATCAAAAAGCCAAAATCGTTTGCCGACCCTTTAAGTCAGTCTTCCGTTGGTAGCTGTTCTTCCTGGTCTTCCCAAGCGTCTGACCAAGCCACCACCGGTTCACCATCATCATCAAACTTGGTGTCCGTCAGCTTATTCAAGATTGCTTCATAGTAGGGCTTACACAGGCGTAGGCTTTCGTTGACCAGTTCACCATGGCCCATAAAACTGTTTTGGTTGAGAATTTCGTTGATTGAACTCATTACTTCATTAGAAACCTTTGAACTCAAGATTTCCAGGCTGCCGGCCTTGTACTGACTGACGTAAAACCCAATAAAAGATCGCAGCGCATTTTCCTTAGCGTCACCGCTAAGTTCACTATAAGTTTGACTCACGTTACTCGTTCCCTTCATATCATAGTACTTCATTTTTACCATAACACAAAAGTGGTCAAATGGTTAATGCGACGACCGGGGACCCACACTACGGAGGTGGAGGGTCGAACCATCCTGGTCAACTTTAGCGTAAACTTCCTTCGTCGGATCCTCAGCCAGTTTTCCCAAGACAACCTCGCCGCTTTCGTCTTCATCCTGATGGATATCAACAATCTGGTCAGCCATGAAGCGTTGAAAGATTCTGCCAAGTTTTTGTCGTTCCTGCTCCTTTTGTACCGCCATTGCCAGTGTATAGCCCTGGTCCAGAAAGTACTTTATTGTGTATACTCGGAAAATAGTAAATAGCTTGAAGCGGTGGTTCTTATTTTTCTCATCCTGGCTGGACTTAATATAGCCCTTTCGTTCCCAATAACGGATCTGGCTAGTCGACACCCCCGTGACCTGGGCTAATTCGGTCATGGTGATTTGCAGCTTGTCGTCACTTAGCATCCGCCGAAACTGATCCTTTAACACGTATCTCTCCCTGCCTTTCCATATTTTCAGCTATATTTTATAAATAACTAGTTATCTTTGTCAAATTATTTGACAAAGATGTTGAACTATCCTATTATTAGTTCTCGTTAACATTTTTTGAGAAAAGAGGTTCTTTGATAGTGAATGATAAGGTTCAAATAACCACTGATATCAATGGTCAACCATATAATCGTTCATTGATGGTCTTGGTCTTATTAATTGGGGCCTTTTGTACCATCCTTAACCAGACGATTTTGTCAACGGCCTTTCCGGCATTAATGAAGGCCCTTGATATTAATACTTCTACCGTGCAGTGGTTGACAACTGGTTTCTTAATGGTCAACGGGATCATGATCCCAATTAGTGCCTACCTTAGTAGCCGGTTCAATACCAAGGGACTTTTTATTATTGCCATGACCGTCTTCGAGATTGGAACAATTCTCTCATGGTTAGCCCCTTCATTTGCGGCCATCTTAACCGGCCGGCTAATTCAGGCCGTGGGGGTCGGCATCAACATGCCCCTGATGCAAAATATTATGCTGACGATTTACCCACCAGAAAAGCGGGGTACCGCCATGGGAATCAACGGCCTGGTGATTAGCCTAGCCCCCGCAATTGGCCCAACCCTTTCCGGATGGGTAATTGATAACTACAGTTGGCGGTGGCTCTTCGGGATGATCGTGCCCATCGCCGCCCTCGTAATCATTGCTAGTTTTGTCCTGGTTAAAAACGTTATCCCTAACCGGCGGCCTAAGTTGGATTGGCTGTCCGTTATTATTTCGACCCTGGGCTTTGGAAGTATGCTCTACGGCTTCTCAAGTGTTGGTGACAAGGGATGGACTAACCCAGTTGTCCTGTCAACTATCGTGATTGGGGCCATCCTGGTTGTCTTCCTGGTTCTCCGCCAGAATAAGCTGGATGAACCCTTCCTGGAATTCAAGGTATTCAAGAGCGGTGAATTTACCCTAGCAACCATCCTGAGCTCAATTGTAATGATGGCAATGGTGGGGGTGGAACTGGTAATCCCCCTTTACCTGCAAATCATCCACGGCATGTCAGCCCTTCACTCCGGACTGACCCTCTTGTTTGGGGCCCTGTTTATGGGAATCATGAGCCCAATTACTGGGAACCTCTTTGACCGGCACGGAGCCAAGCGGCTGGCCGTCACCGGGATGTTTATCCTGACCGTTGGCACCCTTCCGTTTGCTTTCATTACCCGGGACACCCCGACAATCTACATCATCTTCCTGTACGCTGTCCGGATGTTCGGAATCTCCATGGTGATGATGCCTGTCACTACGGCTGGCATGAATTCACTGCCGTTTAACTTAATTTCACACGGGACCGCGGTTAACAACACCCTCCGTCAGGTCGCCACCTCGGTCGGGACCGCGATTATGATTTCGGTATTAACCAACGTAACCAAGAATAACCAGCCCGGGCACGCCCTATTAAAGGCCTCCCCACTTCAGTACAAGTCACAGATGTTTGACGCAACCTTAATGGGCTACCACGCTGCATTCTGGTTTGCAATCATCTTTTCAATCTTAGGGCTGATTTTAACCTTCTTCGTTACTAGCGGAAACGGTATCCACCTCCGGATTGATTCGGTAGATATGAAAGAAAGGGAGGAGAAATAACTTGATCATCATTATTATGTTCGCATCAGCGGTCGCGTTGTTTGCCTGCATCATGTTCATTAACCGGCGGCAAGTCCGCATCCCCCTTACAGTCCTAATGGGCATTATCTTTGTGGGTTCAACCGCCATGATGACCCTTAACTACAGCCACCATTTTGGGATGCACCAGGAAACGACCACTACCAAGAAGACCATTTATTCTGCATCCAATTCGGCACTTCCCCTGGCTCTCTACCAGCCAGTCGGCACAAGTGGCAAAGACGACGTCTACATTTACAACAGTAAGAAACGACAAAAGACGCCTGACCATACCCAGACCAACGAGTATACCCACAGCAAAATCAAGTGGACGAAGCGGTTAACACCCCGCCTGGTTACGACAGAAACGCGGTGGCGTTACAATAACGGTTTCTTCCGGATCATGTACATGGGAACGGGGATGGATGGGACCCTCGTCAAGCGGACCAACGTCCTGGAGTACCCCCAGGCCTATGTCAAAATTACCACTAAGCAGGCTAACCAGCTGAAGAAGCGGGCAGCTTCACCAGCCGCAAAGAAGGCCCAGACTACTGCTGAACAGGGCCGGTCAGCCATTGCCGCAAGGGTTCAACAGGCACTTGCTAAAAATCCTAAGATGTCCGCAAGTCAAATTCAACGCGTTACCCTCCAGGCTGAACAGGAGGTCCAGTCACAGGCAGTTAAGGTAATGCTCAAATAATAAATAAAGGGAGCGTGACAGAAGTCATTTATGACTTCGTTTTCACGCCCCCGCGAGCGCAAATAGGGCTCCAGAGTTCGGTTATACCGGACACTGGAGCCCATTTGCGTACCGCGCTGTTCGTATTTGAACTTGGTAAAAGTACTTATGTCACAGCCCCTTTATTTTATATCTCAAATTCACCCGGCAACGGTGAGGTAAACACCAATCGCTTCTGGCTAAACGGGTCGATAAACGCCAACTTACTGGCGTGGAGGAGCTGTGATTGGTACTTGCTCGTGTCCCCACCATACAGGGGGTCACCGACCAGGGGATGCCCGATTGCCGCAAAGTGTACCCGGATCTGGTGCGTCCGCCCGGTGTGCAGACGGGCCCGGACCCGGGAAAGGCCAGCCGCACTCTTTTCGACCCAGTACTCAGTGACCGCTGGTTGACCATCCACCGCAATTACCCGTTGGGCCTGCCCTTCCCGCCGGGCAATCGGCTTATCAATGGTCCCATGGTCCGTTTTAAAAGAACCCGTGACGATTGCCGTGTATTCCTTGAGCATCCGGTGCTGTTGAACCTGCTGGCTAATCATACTGGAGGCCACGTGGTGCTTGGCGACCAACATCAGCCCACCCGTATCACGGTCTAAACGGGTAATCAGGTGGGGCCGCTGGTCTGGTGACTGCTGGGCAAGCAGGTAGCCCGTTACCCGGTTCAGAACCGTGTCGTTATCGACGGTGGGACCCGGAATTGAAGTTACACCTGCCGGCTTGTCGACCACCAACCAATTATCGTCCTCGTAAACAACCTTGATTGGCGCATGGCTGACCTTGACTTGGGGGTCGGCCATCTCGGGGGCGACCTTAATGGTCAACGGTTGGTGGGGCAGAATCTTCGTCGTTGGCCGGACAATGCGGTGGTCCACGAGAAATTCACCCTGTCCCTTCTTGATATCGTTAAATAGGCGGTGCCCCATCCCCAGTGACTGTAAGAATTTCTTGATCTTTACTGGTTCCGTACCGTTGTAAACCCAACTTGCTTGCATTGCTTTTCTCCTTTTGTGCACAAAAAAAGTTGAGTGCAACGACTCAACTTCAATCATTATAAGCGGTCCGTACGAGACTCGAACTCGTGATCTCATCCGTGACAGGGATGCGTCCTAAACCAACTAGACCAACGGACCATTTGACAACAATTAAGAGTATACGAAACTTTTCCGTCCCCGTCAACTAAAATTTGGATTTTTCCCATAATTAATTTTTCAATAGCTTATAATGGTTATGTTAGTTTATTAATTTTGTTAGGGAATCGTGCTAATTAACCGCCGAAAGCGGTAATTGTGATTACACGTCCAAAGGAGATTATGATATGCAATCACTGGGCAACCACTTTATCACCTGGTGGGAAAAGTATTCGCGCTACGTCAAACTACTTTTCGTCACTTCGGTCCTCATATTTGTCATTCACGCCCTCGGCAGCTTTTTCAAAACGGTTGAATGGCACCAAGTCGGTGTGGGGCTGGCAAGTCTTTCCTGGACCAGCATTATTTTTCTGCTAATCACGGGCTGCATTGCCGTCGTCCCCATGCTGGGCTATGATTTTGCCATCGTCCACTTTCTGCCGGGAAAGTTTTCCCGTTCTTATATTATCCGCTGTGGCTGGATTACCAACACACTAACGAATATTGCCGGCTTCGGTGGGATCCTCGGGGCAACACTGCGGGCCTACTTTTACCGGAAGAGTGCCACCAAAAAGGATATCCTCCTGGCAATCTCGAAGATCGCCGTCTTCCTCCTGTCGGGACTCTCAATTCTCTGCTGGATTGCCCTGATCGTGATGTTTGGCTTCCACGACGGTGGCCACTTCAACCAGTACGCAATTTGGCTCGTTGGTGGTGGCCTCTACTTCCCGGTTGTCCTTTACTTTACCCTGGTTAATAATAACCGCCTCTTCAAGGAGGTCACCCCCAAGCTTGAAGCATTCATTGTCGGCAGCTCAACTCTAGAATGGCTCTTTGTTGCCCTCTTCTTCCTCCTCGTCGGCTGGTGTCTGGGAATCCGCAACAACCTGATCAACGTCTTACCCCTCTACGCCGTTGCCCAGGTAATTGGGGTTCTCTCAATGATTCCGGGAGCGCTGGGTTCATTCGACGTCATGATGGTCTTTGAGCTTTCCCTCTTGGGGGTCCCAAAGACAACCATCGTTATCTGGATCCTCCTTTTCCGGATCTTCTACTACATTGTCCCCCTCATCCTGGCGGGACTGCTCTTCATCCATAACCTGGCCCACCAGGTCAACAAATTCTTTGACGGCCTGCCGCTAATGATGCTCCGCAAGACCGCCTACTACCTGATTACAGCCTTCATGTACATCTCGGGAGTCCTGATGCTACTGACCGCCTCAATCCCGGACCTGACGGCAGAAAATAAGATTATTCAGCACCTGTATCCCTATACCTTTTTCTTTATTCACCAGCTATCCACCATCCTCTTCGCAATCGCCATGCTGGCGTGTGCCCGGGGACTTCAGGCGAAGGTTAAGCGGGCCTACTGGCCAACTTTGGCCCTCCTTTTAATTGGGATTGCCAACACCATTTGGAACCTCGGAACGATTAGTTTGACCATCTACCTAGTAATCGTCCTCCTTCTGGTCTTGATGTCCAAGCACGTTCTCTACCGGGAAAAGCTCCAGTATTCCCTTAGTAAGTTCGTCACCGACAGCCTGATTTTCGCTGGTAGCTGCATCCTCTACGTCATTGTGGGAGTCATCAATGCTCCCCAGTACGCTAGCAAGCACCGGGTACCCGCCTTTCTCTTCTTCCCTGGTGAACGGGTTTGGCTCTCCGGCCTCGTTGGTCTGGGCCTCGGTTTGGTCTTAATGCTTTTGGTCATCTGGTACTTCACGGCCAAGCGGGACCCCTTCAGTGCAGTCCAAAGCTTTAATGCCGACCGGGCCCGTCAGGTAATCAATACCTTCGGGGGAAACGAGACCAGCCACCTGGCCTTCCTGCGGGACAAGAACCTCTACTACTACCAAAAGAATGGGCAAGACCAGCTCTTCTTCATGTACCGGCGCAAGTATGACCGGCTCGTTGTGATGGGGGACCCCGTTGGTAACCAAGCGGTCCTCCGCGAGGCCATTCGCCAGTTTGTCCGGGAAGCGGATCGCTACGACTACGAGATCGTCTTCTACGAGGTTTCGAGCAAGCTTACCATGCTCCTCCACGAATTTGGCTTTGACTTTATTAAGACCGGTGAAAGCGGCCTCGTTACCCTGGCTGACTTTACCCTGGCCGGCAAAAAGCAGCGTTCACAGCGGGCCCTCATGCACAAGTTTGACCGGGAGGGTTACCAATTCTCGGTAATCACCCCGCCATTTAGCGACGACCAGCTGAAGGAACTGAAGGCCGTGTCCGACAGTTGGCTCGGTGAACAGGTCGAGAAGGGCTTCTCCCTTGGCTTCTTTGACCCCTACTACATCAATCAAGCCCCCGTCGGCACGGTGCGGGATAAGGACGGCAAACTGGTGGCCTTTGCGACCTTCATGCCGACCGGTGGAAAAGAGATTTTGACTATCGACCTGATGCGGCACAGCAAGGACGCCCCTTCCGGAATCATGGACAAAATTTTCATTAGCATGTACCAGTATGGTCAGAAAAACGGCTATACCTACTTTGACCTGGGGATGGCTCCCCTGTCGAACGTCGGTGAATACCAATTTAGTTTTCTGGAAGAAAAGATTGCCCACTTCATCTACGAGTATGGTTACCACCTCTACGGTTTCCAGGGCCTGCGACGCTATAAGGATAAATATGCATCACACTGGTCCTCGCGTTACATCGCTTACCGAAAGAAGAATTCGCTGGTTGCGAACATGCTGATCCTCGTCAGCGTTGTTAACCAACGGGTTGACCAGCAGCGGCGCCACCTCTTCATGTGGTGGGCTAACCATAATTAAATATTAATAAGGGCGATTGGATTGTAATCCCGTCGTCTTTAAGGTGCTGTCAAAGATGCTACAACACAGTAAGTAAAAAGGCCGTTAGTGTCCGGAAATCTTCGAACGCTAACGACCTTTTCATACTTTTAAAGGTTATTAATAACCTCAAATATCTATTTCTGTGTCATCAGGTAGTCATAAAGCATCTCGTGCTTGATCTGCTTGGTATCTAAGCCCAGCACCTCAGCAATCTGGTAGGCAAATGCCCATGCCGTTGCCGGGCCCCGACTTGTAATAATCTTATGACCCACATCGACCACGGTGATGTCTTCTTTAAAGTGGGCGTTTTTAGCAACTTGGCTAATCTGTTTTTCAAAACCAGGGAAGCAGGTATAATCACAGCCGTCAAGAAGACCGTACTTAGCGAGGGCCGTTGGGGCGGCACACATTGCCGCGTCCCACTTGCCGGCAGCGTTACGCTTTTGCATCAGGTCAGCCAGCTGCTGGTTAGCACCGAGCTTCTCGGCACCACCACGGCCGCCAGGGAAGGCAACGATATCATAGTCCAGCAGGTGGTCATCAAGGGTCGTATCGCAGGTCAGCTCAATTCCGTGGGCTCCCGGAACTTGCTTGTTTTCCAGGCCCACCATCGTGGTATCAACACCCATCCGGCGTAAAACATCGACGACACTCAATCCTTCAACTTCTTCACAACCGGGTGCAAAGACAACTGCTACTCTACTCACAAAAATCACCTCATGAATTTATTGATTAACAACTTTAACAACTTTTGCCATTACTTCCTCCGCCTCAGGAACCTGGTACAGGGGGTAGATGTGAAACAGACGCCGACCAACGTGATAATCAACAGGGATCCGGGCGTTTCGTAGTTTTTTAACCAGGGTGTTGACATCTGGATACATGATCTCTCGGGTTCCTACAAAGACAGTTACGTCCCGGAGCTGATCAATATCACCATATATGGGACTTACCCGAAAGTCACGGTGGTCAACGTTACCGGCCCAGAGGTTCCCAATCTTTCTCAGGCCCCAGCAGGCAAGGGTAACGTCCTTGTCCTCATATTTCTTAATCAATGGATTTTTTAAATCAAGGTCAAGCCATGGTGAAAATAGGATCAGGTGCCCTGGCTGAGGAAGGCCACGTTGGCCTAAGTATTCGCTAAAGCCCAGGGCCAACCCTGCACCAGCGGAATCTCCCATTAAGGTGATATCACTGGCCGGGGCACTTCCGTACAAGCGGGCATAGAGTTGGCCAATCTGCTGGTAGGCACAACGGACGGTGTTGTTAGGGGCCAAGGAATAGAGGGGAACAACCACCTTGGCGCCCGTTCGTTGGGCAAGACGGTTCAGGTATTCCCAGTGGGTCTTGTCTGGCTGTTGGATGTAGGCACCCCCGCACAGGTAAACAATGACCCGCTGATTACTTCCTTGTTCATTCAGGACGTAAATCGGCATCTCCGTCTGCACAAACTGCTGTACCCTAACCCCCATTGCGACGTCCGGCATCACGTAAGGCTCTTCGTTTTCCTTGGCGGCCGTCGTAAGCAGCTTATCAAAGGCCTGGGTATCCGATAATGAGTGTTTAAAGCCGCTGAGCTGAATGCCCATCTCTACAAAGGTGGACTTATTGGAACGGCTCTGCCCGCAACGGTGCAACTCTTTAATGCTGGATTCAAAGTTGTCCGCTACCCGGGTCGCAATCCCAGTACGAAATAGTTTTAATCGATCCATGCCCAGTTCTCCTTTATTTGTAAATTCCACCTTTATCGTAACACGCTTATCGATTCAATTTTGTTAAGATTTAATTTAGAATAATAGAGAAGGAAGTGTTCACATGTATCAAGAATCACTCTTTGCCCAGGGAAACCCCCAGGCGACCCCGCTGGCGAACCGTGTTCGGCCGACCAGTCTCGATGAGTTCGTTGGCCAGCAGCACCTGATTGGTCCCGGCAAGGTCTTGCGTGAATTAATTGATAACGACCAGCTCTCATCTTTGATCTTTTGGGGACCACCCGGCGTGGGCAAAACCACCCTCGCCCGAATCATTGCCCACCGGACGAAGGCCCACTTTATTACCTTCTCCGCGGTAACAAGCAGCATTAAAGACATCCGCAAGATTATGCAGGAAGCCGAGCAAAACCGCGAATACGGGGAACGGACGATTTGCTTCATTGATGAGATCCACCGTTTTAATAAGGCTCAGCAAGACGCCTTCCTTCCCTTCGTTGAGCGGGGGAGCATTATCCTGATTGGGGCCACCACCGAAAACCCATCATTTGAGATCAACTCCGCCCTCCTTAGTCGCTGCCGGGTCTTCGTCCTAAAGTCGCTAACAACAGCGGACATTGAAGAGGTCCTTAAGCGGGCCATCCACCACCCTGCCGGCTTTCCAGGCCTGCAAGTTGACTGCCAGCCGGACGCCATCCACTTGATTGCTCAGTTTGCTAATGGCGATGCCCGGGTGGCGTTAAACACCCTCGAAATGGCGGTATTAAATGGTCAGCGGGACAGCCAGAAGGTTACCATCACCGAAGATGACCTTAGCCAACTGATCAACACCCGATCACTCCGCTACGACAAGCATGATGAAGAGCACTACAACATCATTTCGGCCCTCCACAAGTCAATGCGCAACAGTGACGTTGATGCGGCAGTTTATTGGTGCTCACGGATGCTGGACGGTGGTGAAGATCCCCTATACATTGCCCGTCGGCTCGTCCGCTTCGCCAGCGAGGATATTGGCCTGGCAGATACCAACGCCCTAAACGTGGCTATCAACACCTTCTCCGCCTGTCAATTTTTGGGGATGCCCGAATGTGACGTCCACCTCACAGAATGTGTTATTTACCTGGCCTGCGCGCCGAAATCAAACGCCGTCTACACCGCTCGTCAGCGGGCGAAGAAGGTAATTAAAAAGACCGGTAACTTACCGGTCCCAATGCAGATTCGTAACGCTCCTACTAAGTTGATGGACAAGCTCGGCTACGGCAAAGGCTACCAGTATGCCCACGATAGTAAAGATAAATTAACAACCATGAAGACAATTCCACCAGAGATTGCTGATGAACACTTCTACCTGCCAACCGACCAGGGGCGCGAACCTCGTTTTAAAGCCCGGCTTGAACAAATTAAGCATTGGCACGAAAACCACCCTAGCAAATAAAAAGGATATGGTGCCTCACCCTAGTTGTGAGCATCATACCCTTTTTTTACTGCTTAAGAACGGTGTCGCAACGACAGTGGCACCACAATAATTAGTGAAATGACAATTAAAACAATCGCCGCAATGACAATGTTTCTGTAACCCAGGTAGAGAATCCGCCGCATTTCGGGAATCAACTCGCGCGGCAAACGACTCGCGGTCTCAGCATTTGATAATTTGTTTAGCATCTGCATCGTAATGTCACCATGGGCCATCCTAACACCTCTAAACAGTTCCTGGTTCAAGATTACCCCGTAAACCGCCGCCATAATGGTCTGGCTGAGGATCCGCAATAGGTAACCCAGGGAAGTGGCAATCGGCACATCCCGCAACTCAGCATCCGTTTGCACGCTAATCTGCAGGATGTTGAAAACAAGGCCAACCCCGAAGCCTTCAAAAGCACCCATCAAAAGAAGCATCCAGAACGGGGCGCCTTGACCGCAAACGAGGATACCGACAAAGGCAATGAAGATAGCGGCAGCCCCACAGGTTACCAGCCAGTACTTCCCCCACCGATCCTGGAGAAACGGCACCAATTCGGAACCAATAAAGTTAGTTACTGCGCCCGGGATCTGGGTCATCCCCCCAAGAAGAGCACTTAGGCCAAGAATCCCTTGGGCCCACATTGGAATGTAGGTAACAAAAGCGATGAAGGATCCCCAAATGATGATGAAGAGGAGGAAGTCAATCACCAGTTCCCGGTTCTTAAACAAGCGACTCGGAATAATTGGGTCCACTGCCCGGCTGTCAACGCGGACCATCCAGAAGAGCAGGGCCAGGCCAACTACAAAGAGGGTGCCAATCAACCAACCAGCTGCGCTCCCAATCAACTGCACCGCAACCAAAATAGTCACCAGGCTAACCACCAAGAGGGAAGCGCCTAGGTAGTCGAACGGTTTACCGGCCGCCTGCTTTTTAGGGCTCTTATAAAAGGTCCCTACCAGGGTAATCGCAACCAGGGCAATTGGGACATTGACATAAAAGACCCAGTGCCAGCTGAGGACATCAACAATCCACCCACCAAGTAGGGGCCCGATAATTGAAGCTGTCCCGAAACAGGCACTGGAAATACCCAGAACTTCTGCCCGCTTACGCAGGTTTTGGTAAATCTCTGCATAAACGATGAAGGGGATGGTGTTCATTCCCCCGGCACCGATTCCCATGACCGTCCGGGCAATGATAAACCATAGAATGTTGGGCGCGATTCCCTGAAAGACGGCCCCCACGAGGAAGAGCAGCGTGGCGGTGATGTACGCCCGCTTGTTCCCCTTGTGCTCACCCATCTTGCTCCACAGTGGGGTCGCCACGGCCATTCCCAATAGGAAAGTAGCTACAATCCAGCCCATGTATTGTAGGCCGTGCAAGTCGCTAGTGATGGCCGGCAGGGCAGTGTTGACGATTGTTGCATCCATCCCCGCCATGATATTGGAGAGGAGAAGCGCCCCCGTAACGAGTGTTCGTCGCTGATTTGCTTCCAAACGATTACCTCCTTTTTAACCAAAACAAAGGCTGGAAAGCAGTTTTCCAGCCTTTTCATACTAATTTTTTATTATAAACAAGCTAACGATAAAAGTATAATATTCCGGCTTACTTAGTGATAAAGTCAAGCAGCTTGAACATTACCTGCTTGTTTTCGTCTGGAACCCCATGGGCAATAATCTCCGCCGGCGTCTGGTGGAGGCCGTTATGGTCTAAGGGGTAGCCATTATCATTGACGGCCATTTCACGGACATTGTCAATCAAAGGTTCAAAGTGGAATTGCAAGCCAATAACGTTGTCACCCAGTAAAAAGCCCTGATTCTTTACCAAGTCACTACTGAAGATAAGCTGGGCCTGGTCTGGGACCGTAAACATTTCCTCATGCCAGTGTAGGGCAACCACCTTTTCTGGGATACCAGGAATGGCGTCACTTTGCCGGTAGACGGGTGCCCAACCGACTTCTTTATGGGGAGCCTTAGTGATTGGATAGCCTAATGTCTTAACAATCTGTTGGGCCCCGTAACAGGCCCCAAAGATTGGCTTATGCTGGTCCAGCAACTTCTGGATCAAAACCCGCTCCTGCTTGATCCAAGGGAGATCATCGTTAGGGCTCATGGGTCCGCCGAGAATAATCAGCAGGTCCGTTTCATCAGCCGTCGGGAGGTTACCAAACTGGTAAGGGTGGTAAACATAGAAATCATGGTAGTTAACGTGTGCCCAGTCCTGGATTGATCCCGGCCCTTCGTTAGGCGTGTGTTGCAAAACATTAACGCGCATCTGTTTTCCTTTCCATCGACGGCAAAGTTTGGTGTAGGTTTCGCCTGCAAATACCTAAGATAGACGCATTATAACACCGTCCATCACCCATTGACAACCAATACAAAAAGCAACTGACCACCAAAAATAATCAGTTGCTTTTAATAATCTTTCCTAGCTTTTGCCAGTCTTCCTCTACCGTGGACATCAGCCGCCGGGCGTACAGGACCGCGGCAGGATGGTACATGGGAACAAGCAGGTACTTTTTCTTCGTCCACTGGTAGCCCGTGTGGTCCGGGGTGGCCTGCTGAATGGGCTGGACAATTTTTTGCCCATGGAGGTCGCCAATGTTTGCGTGCGGGCCCAGCAAACGTTTCAAGGCAGTATTACCGAGCGGGACGATGATTTGCGGCTGAACCGTTGCCAGTTCCCAATCAAACAGTGGGGCAAAGGCCAGCACCTCCGCCTTGGTCGGGGTCCGGTTGGGCGTTTTCTCAACTACCTTACCAGTTTTTTTATCCCGGACCCGTTTGATTGAATATGGCCGCCGACGGACAACACTGGTGATATAGGTATTCGCCCGCGAATATCCGATTGAGGCTAAGAAGCGCATTAACTCCTGCCCTGAAGCACCAGAAAACGGGATGTTAACCTGCTCTTCATGGCGACCTGGGGCCTCACCGACGAGCATCAGGTCCGGGTGCATTGGCCCCTGCCCTGGTGTAAAGCCAGTAAGTTTCCGACCGGTTATCCGTTTGTCCGCCTCATCTAATAGTTCTTGGGGGTACTTAATTATCATTAAACCACCCCTAACCGTTATGACGCCACTTAACGTCGGTAAGGATCCGGGCCGTGATCAGACCGAGTGGCAAGAAGATGATAATCATCAGGGCCTTACTGAACCACAAAGCCCCCACACTGATAGAAGTTAAGCCAATGTTGTACATTGCCCGGTACATGTACAGCCCCGGAACCATGATGACGATCGATGGGACAGTGATTGAAATTTGTGGGTAGCGGACCTTCTTTTTAACCACCCAGGCAAGCAATCCGGCAATCACGGCACCGATGAAGGCGGCCGCCCCGGCGGGAATAACGGTTAAGTCAACCAGTTCTAAACGGGTGGTGTTGGCCACCGCCCCAATCAATCCAGCCAAAGCTGCCATCTTCGGGGTACTATTAAACATGATTGAAAAGCCAAAGACCCCGCAAAAACTGGCCGGCAGGCGCAGGAGCAAGTAGGCCAGCGGTGACAGGGCAATTGTTGGGAAGTTCTCGGGCCGCAAGTTTACCGCCATGGCGACTACCCAGCCAACCACGGTGGCCACAACCACGATCAGGGCCGCATAGGCCAAGCGTTCAAGGCCCGACCGCATGTCCAACTTAGAGAGGTCCAGACCACTGGTGATGAACGGGAATCCGGGGATGACAAAGAGCATTGCCCCGATGTAACCCGCTTCGTGGCGGGAGCTGACGTCAAAGCCCATCTGCAGGATGGTCAGTGAAAGCAGGTAGGACAAGCAGGCAACCGCCACGGCGACTCCAATCCCAGCAAACATTGTAATGTGACGATCACTCATCTTCCGCCGGACATAGTTACCTAGTCCCGCGCCAATGAAGCTGCAAAGCATTTCAACCGGGCCCCCACCGAGGAGGAAAACGAAGGCACTGCAGGCAAGCGCCGCTGCTAAACCGACTTGCCATGGAGCGTAGTTGCCCTTGGAGTGGGCAATGTTTTCCAAGCGGGCGTGAATGTCGCCGATTGTCATCGAATCCCCGTGAGTATCAAAGTCCCGAATAAACTGTTCCATGTGGGAGAGCTTCGTCGTATTGACCCCCGTTGTCGGTAGTGAAAGGGCCTGGGTGTAACTGTGGTGGGCATCCATACAGGTATACTCAAGGGAAACCAGACCAATATCAACCGAACAGGTCATCTTTAACTTCCGCGCAACAATGTTCATCGAGTCACGAACTCGCCACGCTCCGGTCCCGTAAGAGAGCATCATCAAGCCAATTCGGCCCACAATAGCTGCCCGCTCGATCAGGTTTGCTTCACTGGCCGGCGTAAAGTTATCATTCGTAAAGAAGTCATGCCACGGAATAGCCATGTGGTGCTTATTCGATAGATGAGGCGTTGGCTGAAATTTACCTGACAGCAATTCGTCGTCATTACTCATTACAATTTTCCTCCGCAAAATGTCACGTAATAATGTCAATCTAATTTCACAATTACCATTATACGTCCCCTGTCAACATTGCTTAGAAAATCACTTAATCCCCTTCAATTCCTCTACAAAAGCGGCCTCGTCGGGGGTCAAAACATAGCCCTCACGGGTGGCAACCGAGATTGTGAATTTTTCCGGAAGCGGGTCCTTAATCGCAATGGAGACAATCCCGGGTTCGTTTTGCAGGGCATCCTTGGCCATCAGGCTGATTCCGAGGTCCTGGCGGACAAGTTCCTTTACCCAGGAGATGTCGGGAACCTGGTAGTCACCCATCTGGGGATTGATTCCAGCATATGCGCAGTATGCTTGCAAGGCAGCATGGTGGACATACTGCTGATCATAATTGATGAAGTACTCGTTGGCCAGCTCCTTAAAGAAGACCGCCTTACGCTTAGCGAGGGGGTTCTGGTCACTGACAATGATGTTATAGGGCCGGGTCGTGATCAGGCTGGCAAAGATTCCTGGCTGGTTGATCAGGTGGTTGGACCCTAAAACAGCAATGTCAATCTTCCCCTCTTGCAGGCGGTTCAGTAGTTCGTGGGACCCGACTGATACAATTTTCAACCGCTGCATGATGTTTCCCGGAGTCTGCTGGACAATCTTTGAGATGTACATTTTACCGATGATGGGCGGGAGGCCGAAGCGAATCTGCCGCTGGTTGGCCCGGCTGATTTCCTGGTGCATTAACGAAATCTTCTTATTGATTACCTTGGCGTTTTCAAACAGCATCATCCCACTCCGGGTAACCATCTCATCCCGGTGGACTTTGTCTTTGCGAATGAGTTTCGTGTTAAATTCACGCTCCAGCCGCTGGATTGACTGGGTGATCGTCGGTTGTGACACCTTAAAGTGCTTTGCTACCTGGGTGTAATTCTTGTATTTCACCAGGGCCACAAAATATTGGAGGTCACGGGTATTCATGGTTCTCATCCCCTTTAAGTTAAATACTACGCTAAAACCGTCAAAAAGGAAAAGCTTATGATAAGACGAACTGGTACGATTCGCTATATAATAGTAGGTAAGGTAATAAAGGAGGAGAAGTGCTCATGGGTCTTTCAAAAGCAATCAGTTCTTATTTTGACCAACTTATTTACGCCATTGGTAACTACCACTACAACTGGCACCCCGCAATTGAGTTACTACTGGTGATTCAAGGACAGGTAATTGTCAACGTTGACGGCCACCAGTACCAGCTTGCCCCGGCTGACATGATCCTCATCAACGCCAACCAGGGCCACGCTACTCTGGCTGCCCACCCCAACACCTTAGCCATTCGGACCCACATCCAGCCCACCTTCTTTCAAGAACAAGGGATTCAACTGAACACCGGAAAATTCAATTTAAACGGTGCCCTGAACCGCCACCACCACAGCTACCCGGCCCTGCGCCGGGCGGTTGCCCAGCTCTACTTCGCAAAGAACCCCTTTGAAAAAAATAGTGCCTGCTTCCGCCTGACCAGCTTACTGTACGAGAACTTCTTTACTCCTACGGACCGCGCCCAGGCGCCCAAGCAACGTAACGTTTACTTTGCCCAGGTGGCTAAAGATATTCAAAGGGACTACCAACGCCCGCTCAGCCTGGACATGCTGGCAAAGAAGTACGGGTATTCAAAGCCCTACTTCTCAAAGCTGTTCAAGCAGCATTTTGGAATCGGCTTCTACGAGTTTCTGACCCGGGAACGGCTCCAGCACGCCTCCAGCGAACTCAATCAACGGCACGAAAAGATTAGTACCGTGGCCCTAAATAACGGCTTCACCGAGGTCAAGTCCTTCAACCTAGCCTTTAAGAAACACTTTGGCATTACCCCGTCCGCCTACCAGGAAAAGTATTCGCCCAAGGTGACCGCCGTGGACGCCCACTTCCAACAGGAAATCAGTCACCAGCAACTCGCGTGTGCCCGCCAGTGCCTCAAGAACTTCTGCTACCCCCAGAATGCGGCACGGCTTCTTGAAAACGACTGTCAAAACTGCGTCTATAAGAAAGATGGCCTCCGTTATCGCTTGCTCAAGAAAGAACTTGTTAAACTGCTCGATGATAAGAATTAGGATACCAACAATTTAACATTCTCCATCGCAATTTATAAATTAAAAGGACTGTCATGACGACCACTAGGCCAGTCTTGACAGTCCTTTTTTATATTCGGGAGGAATGCTAATGATAATTTTAACGGTTACGAGCAGCCCCTTTTTCGCAAAAAAGTGCTTAAAAATGACATAGAAAGTTTGCGTTTTAAATCACATAATAATTACAGAATCTAAAGGAGGAATGATCCGATGAAGTACGACTATACTGAACCAACCCTTAGTACTAAGGGTGCTAAACTGCGCGACCTGTTAGTCAAATACCTTGATATTTTTAGTCACCGTTTACCAGATGACGTTTCTAAGAAGTTAGTTGAATTCTCTAAAATTGAAGTTGACCCCCTGCAAAAGTTAGTTTACGACACAATGATGGAAAACCAGCGTTTAGCCGCTGAAGCCGACGTGCCAAGCTGTCAAGATACTGGGACATTACAATTCTTCGTTAAGATTGGGACCAATTTCCCATTGATCGATGAACTGAACGAAATCCTCGTTGACGCTACCTACCGGGCTACCCAAATTGCTCCACTGCGAACCAACGCGGTCCAAACCTTTGACGAATACAACACCAACATTAACATTGGTGACGGTATTCCAGGAATCTTTACCCAATTGATGCCGCACAGCTCCGACATTGAGATTTACCCTTACATGGCCGGTGGTGGCTGTACCCTGCCCGGTGTTGCCAAGGTCTTAATGCCTGGTGAAGGTTACGAAGGGGTTACCCGCTTCGTCATGGACCGGATGACCACATACGGTGTTAACGCCTGCCCACCACTCCTCGTCGGTGTTGGGATTGCAACCTCTGTTGAAACCGCGGCAATGAACTCCAAGCTCGCCCTGCTGCGGCGGGTTGACTCCTACAACTCAAACAAGCGGGCTGCTAAGATGGAGCACCTCCTTGAAGACGGGATCAACGCAATTGGCCTTGGCCCTCAAGGATTTGGTGGTAAGAAGTCTGTCATGGGTGTTAACATCATTAACACTGCCCGGCACCCATCAGTTATCGGGGTTGGGGTCAGCACCGGTTGCTGGTCTCACCGTCGGGGCCTGATTAAACTCGACCAAGATCTTAACTACGAATTACCAATGAACAAGGGGGTTGAATTATAAAATGAAGACTTATCATTTGACTACACCAATTTCCGCTGACGATATCAAGGACATCCGGATTGGGGACATTGTTTACCTGACCGGGACCATGGTAACCGCACGTGACGACGCCCACCGCCGGGTTGTAAAGGAAGGACTCAAACTGCCCGTTGACATCAAGGACAAGGCAATCCTTCACGCCGGCCCAATCATTAAGTACCTGCCAGACAACAAGTATAAGATGGTTGCCGTTGGCCCAACTACCAGTATGCGGATGGAAATGTTTGAAGAAGAATTTGTCCACAAAACCGGTGTCCGCTTGATTATTGGTAAGGGTAGCATGGGCCCTGGTACGGCTCGGGCCTGCAAGAATGACAAGGCTCTGCAATTAGTTTACCCTGCTGGGAACGCCGTTTACGCTGCCAAGCACGTGGAAAAGATCGTTGACGCCCAGTGGACTGACCTGGGGATGCCAGAAACCCTCTGGGTATGCAAGGTCAAGGACTTTGGCCCACTGGTTGTAACGATTGATACCAATGGTGACAACTTCTTCGACGCCAAGAAGGCCGAATTCAACAAGCGTAAGGAAGAACAAATTAAGAAGATCAGCGAACAGGTTCAATTTATCCAATAATTAAAACTTACTGTCAACATTTCACAAAAGGACGCAACCACGAAAATATGGTTGCGTCCTTTTGACACTAGTCTTAAGCGCTTCACTCGCTTAAGTTTCTTTTTTCATTCAGTGTGCGATCGAATAGAACGGTATCGACCGGGGCGTATCATCACTGAATTGAATCCCTGTAGGTTCATACCAGTCGTAGTGGCGGACCTGGTTGCCGTTCACCCATTCAGCCGGACAGTCGATTAGCTGCCAATCCTGGGGAGTAAAGTGACTGCTTTGTTGGGCATCCAGGGCAAGGCTTTTGTGGAGTTCTTGGCGCTGATCTGCGGTAAGGATTCCCGGAACAGCGGAGATGAACAGGACCGTTCCCGACTCGGCCACTAGCTGGGCCCACTGCCGGTTGTAGTGCCAGTCAATCTGTTCGGTAATTCCAACGCAGTCAGCATCAATGCTAAAGAATGCCTGATCCTGGGGCAACCGGAAGGCTAGTGAGTTGATTCCAATTTGCCGGGTTCGCTCCCAGACTTTACCGCTGGTATCGTCCCCTATCCGGGCCAATTGCATCAAACCGGCACCGAGGTGACCAATCGTGTTACAGCCCAGAATGACGGTGTGGTAATGAGCGGCCGTTGAGTAGATAGCCTGGTAAAGCTGTTTAACAACTTCCGCATTGGTTAGTGTTTTGTTAAAGAAGTGCCAACCACCTGTGGTTACAAAGGGCCGCATCTGAAAACCCCAGCGGCCAAAGAGGTCGAAGGTCGTAAAGTCATGCTTGATTAGCTGGTACCCCCACTTACATAGCTGGGCAACGTCACCCTTGACCCGGTCCAAGACTGCCGGCACGGTTGGGTCTAGGGCGCCATTCAAGGGGTTCCGCCAGCTATCTGGAATCCCTTCACGGTGGTCGAGCAGGGGGCGGAACCAGATTCCCGGCTTCACGTCCTGGTCAACAATTTTCTGCGCCAAAGCCCCCATGTCGGGAAAGGCAGCGTTGCCAGCCCGCCATGGTCCCCCGTTGTAGCCATCGATAACGTGGTCGACCTGCCAGCCGTCGTCGATCACCATGAAGGGCCGGTTGGCAATCCCGGCGGTCAGGCCCTTCAGGTAGGCAGTATCGCTAACAATCTCCTTTGCCGAACTGCGTCCATAGGCATAGTACCAGTTATTGCTCCCGTAAACCGGCTCCTTAGGCAGTACCGGGTGGGGACTCATCAGGTGGCAGAAACGCTGGGTGGCCACAAAGGAAGTCACGTGCACATACTTTTCACTGACCATCGTAGCCAACGTCAACTGGCGGTCACCAAGCTCAACACTGCTTCCCCCATTTCGGACATCCATGATCAGGGTGATCCCAGCCGGGTCGGCTTGCCAAAAACAGAAGGCGTTCGGCTGAGTCATCACTCCGTAGCCAGTGGTCGTGTCCCCATGATTTTCCATGAAGTACCAGGGCATGATTCGATTAGGCGTTAGCTTCTGCCAGCCCATTGTCCCATAGCCCCGCTCAACTTCATCAGCCAAAAATTGTGCCTGGGAATCAAAGTGGTGTTTCCAACGCAACCTTACAAAGCTAACTGGTACAACCGAACTGATCTTGACCGCCGCGCCCTGGGCCGTTAAATCATAGGCCACCTTTGTTTCGGCCACCGTAGTCTGTTGCCCCTGGCACCGTTTACTTGTCCGGCCATTGTCATTAACCACCGTCACTAATTGCGGTGTCTGAAGGAAAAATTGTTCGTTCATCATTATGCCCTCCTCGTTATTCGTTAGCCTTATTATAAAAGCGCTTTCACTATTTGGAATGATAAGCTAGCAATTATTAGAGAAAAAGGCGTGGTACAATCCTTGATAGAAAGGGAAACTAAACGTTTACTAACTTACCAAGGGAGGGACCATCATGGCCAGTATCAGGCAGATTGCTAAAGTCACGGGGTTTTCCCCGGCAACCGTCTCCCGGGTGCTCAACCACGACCCACAATTAGCCGTCAAGAATAGTACGCGACGGACCATCACCCAAGCAGCCCACCAACTGGGCTACCAGGCGGGGCACCTTTCACAGATTGCGGCAATGAACCTGCAGCAAAGTCAAATTCTCGTTCTCCAAGTACCACAGGATCCCACCCGCACCTACTTCTCTACCATCAACCAGGGGATTAAAGATGAGGCCGCATTGCACGGCCTGACCATCGGGAAGTGGCTAACCATCCCCGACCAGGCTTTCTCATACCGCAGCGCTCAAAAGTTCCAGGCCGTGGTCCTGATTGGCATCTTTGAACGGGCCTTTCTTGAGCAGCTTTACCAGTATAACCAGAATTTAATCATCATTGATGACTACCGTTACTTTGCCAGTTATGACCTGGTCCGTAATAACTACGAAGTCGCCACCGCGGTAGTCTTAAACCGGCTTTACCAGCTTGGCCACCGGCGAATTGCCTTTATTGGCGGCAGTGGGTACCCACTGAAGAAAGACGGCCACCACGGTGATAAAATTACTGATATCCGGACCAGTGCCTATCGAAGATGGATGCAGGCTCACCACCTAGCGGCCCATACTTATGAGACCGGTTGGCACGCTGAGGAAGCAGCCCGGGCCATGGATGAAATTCTGCAGAGTTCCCTCCGTTTCGACGCCGTCTTGACCGCTAGTGATATTTTAGCAACGGGCGTTTACCAGGCAGCCAAGCAGCACCAGGTTGTGATTCCAAAGTCTCTAACGGTGGCTAGCTTTGATGACAGCCAGCAGGCCACCCGCTTAACACCGGCACTTTCCTCTGTCCGTCCCCACAGCTATGAGATGGGGAAAATGGCGGTCCGGCTTGCCCTGGAACGCCTGCTCGAGCACCGAAATGTCCCTGTTCAGGCAATTCTACCGGCTAACTTTATTGAACGTCGCAGTATTTAAATAGCGTAGTATCCAAAGAGACCTTCAGCACGCGGAACACCCGAATGCTGAAGGCCTCTTTACTTAATTCGACTAATTTGGATTTGCTGCTTCTTCAAAAAGATATGGTCGACCTGGTAGCCATAGTCAAGCAGGTCCTTCTTATACCTCAGAAAAGAATGGTCGAGCGGAACACCCGCAATCTTTTCGACCGCACTAAATGGAATCATTAGGCGATTCTGGCCACAATCTGCAATGTATTTCCATAATTGATCGTACTTACTCATTTTTAACGCCTCTCAATTTCTGTAACTACCTGGCCAAATTCATGGCTGAAGGTCGCCTTCTGGAAGTGACTGCTAATGAAATACACGGTCGCGTGATCCTGGTCCACCGTAAACGCCAGCCGAGCAGAGCCAAGCTTCCCCAGGTTTAATCGAAACTCATAGATACTCTGACCAGCAACTCGCTTCTTGGTTGCCAGCTTGACCTTCGTCATCCCCGTCGCAACCTCCCTGGTGATGGCTGCCCTAATCATTGCCTCCACATCGTTTTGCTGACGACGGTGCTTCTTGAAGAAGGGTTTACAGCCACGCTCATAAAATTCAACCTGCATCCTAATCCTCCTTCGTCTGGCTCAAGTATACCTGGTGGCTCCGTGGGAATTCCCGCTTAAAGGCGGCCGTTACCGCATGCTTGGCTTCCCCACCAGCCAAACGGTAGGATTTTTTATCATCAATGTAGCCCTGCTCAATCAAGGCCAGGGCTTCATCTCCGATCGCCATTGTCAAAGAACGGTCCTTCTTCTTCGTCAACAGGCAGATTCGCTGGTTTGCGGTCCCCTTCAGTGCCCGTTTGAGAATCGCCTTGGCTTGTTTAATTGGTATTTCTCGCATCCAATCAGTCTTTTCCTACTCAATTCAATGATAATTTCCCGGGAAATCATTCTTAACCATTGCACTTTTATCCAATCCAGTATAGCACGGCCCGCTAACCCTGCTTATCTTTGTCAACCCGGCTGGCCGTTAGCGGAAACTTACGGTCAAGCTTGGGGTCAACCTTCTTGATTGTCAGCCACTTCTTCAGTGGCACCATTATGATCCAGGCACCAATCCAAAACACCCCCATTAAAGAAGAGTATATATCACTGTGGACCAGTGGAAATAATGCCCCCACGCCATCATCACGATGATGAAAATGGCATTATAGAGGTGCTTAAAGGTCCGGAACTCCTCATGGCGGGCCTGGAGCTGGTACTGTAATTGCTCATCGGCTGACTGAATCTTTTCCTCCTGCTCCTGGCTGGTGTCGGTGTGTAAGAAGAGGTCGCCTACTTCAACCCCCAGAGCACCAGCCACCAGGTTCAAAGTTGAGATACTGGCATCGTCCCCGGCCTCCAGTCGTTGAATTGTTCTCACTGACACCTGGGCCTTCTCTGCTAACTGCTCCTGAGACAAGTGGCAAGCAGTCCGCAACTCCTTAATCCTATTTTTTACCATCACTACCATCTCCTCCTTAATCTCCAGTCCTATGGTAACAGTTCAGGAGGTCGTTTAACACGACAATCACCCGCCAGTTAGCCGCCACTTACCTGACAGTTAACCGCCAAAGCTAAAAGGCCGCTAGCATACGGGATCAGGAATCCGTCCACTAGCGACCTTAAAGAAACGCCACCTACTTGTTTTCTTTTAAGAATTCGTCCATTACCTGGTTAAAGCTGCCTGCCTGCTCAGCCATCACCACGTGACCGGTCTGGTCAATTGCCTGGCGGGATACGTAATCAGGGTTGGCCGCCTGCATCACGTCCGCAAACCGCCCATCAAAGAACGGGCTCTGGTTAGCCGTGACCAGTAGTAATGGTATCCTTGCCCCTTCAATTGCCGACCGCCAGTCCTTTTTGGCGTGGTCATACAGTAGGGGAAGGTTTTCCGCCCGCACGAAGGGGAACATCGCCTTTTCCGGTGCCAGCTTATCCAGCACCTGTTTTGGTACCCCGTTCAAGGTTTCCCGGACATTGCCATGTTCCCTCAGTTTTAACCGGTAAGAGGCCCGGGTGATGTCCATGTAGCCATAGGGCCACTGCGGTGTGTTGAGCATCTTCGGTGACTGGTCGACCGCAATTGCCCCCCGGAGCGGACAATCAGGATACTGCTTTAGAAAGCCATAAATTTCTGCCGCCCCCATCGAGTGGCCAATTAGGAAGGGCCAATCAACCTTTAAGCCCACCAATAGTTCATGGAGGTCATCAATTAGCCGGTCAATTGAATCCAGGCCCGGCGTGTGCCCTGACGCCCCGTGGTTCCGCTGATCATAGCTAATCACCTGGTAGCCCTGCTTGACCAGTTCCGGGACCTGCAAGCACCAAATCTGTTGGTAGCCGCCAAAGCCGTGAATCAAGACCACTGGTTGCCCACTACCGGCAACTTGGTAGTTAAGTTGGACGCCATCACTCGTTTGATAGTCCATTAGCTAACTCCTCCTTTACTAGGGTTAGGAAGAACGTCAGAATGATCAGGTCGGCTGTCCCGCCCAGGCTCAGGTGGCGGCGACTGAACTCCTGCTCCAGGTCATTTAACAATGCCCGGCCCGCCGCGGTAGTAATTCCACCCGCGGCCAGGCATTCGTCAACCTGCTTATCCTTCCACTGCAAAATAGCGGGGTCACCGGCCCGCTTAATCAGGGTGGAGTCTTCGGTGTGGCGGGCAAGGGTCAGGAGGGTCTGCACAATCCGCGTATTCCAGCTTCCGACGGTCTCAAGCATCGTCGGCAAGCCATACTGAAAGACAGTTGGGTAACCAGCCTGGGCTTCCCCACGGATCCCCGTCAATCCGTACTTGCGGTATTGCAGCTCACCGGCGGTCTCGTCTGCCGCATTCGGCAGCTTCTTCAAATCATCCTTGACCAGGTCGACCAGCGCGGCCTTAACCACTACCTGAATATCGTCCAGGTCAACTCGGCCCAGCTTGCGCCAACTAGCTGCAGTCGCCATCACCAGGATGCCGAGGGAAAAGACGGCTCCTTTATGGGTATTGACCCCCCTAGTGGCCGCAAACATGTCCTGTTCGGCGACCTTGCCGAATTCGCGCAGTTCGTTAAACATCAGTGGGTAGTCGTCCGTATTGGCGCGCATCCCCACTTCCGCTGCCTGGTGGAGGTATCTACGGAGGGAAACGGCGCTATTGATGAAGGTAAAGGCGTCCATGTCGGGATGGGCACCGTGTTCGACCGGGTCAACTAATCCCGGTTTAGGCCAGGCCATCACCTCATACAAGAGGGCCCGCTGGGCAAACTGAACCAGGCGGTCACTGACCACGGACCGGTGCGCCGCCGTCAACGCCGCCACAATCAGCTTGTTAACTGCCTCCTGGAGTTCTGCCACTGAATGGCGACGGGACCGCCCACACTCCTTGGCCGGGCGCCCACAGACAAAACACCGCCGGGCCGACTGTCCGGAGTCTGCCCGAGAGAGGGGCCGGACCTGGCCGTTTTCCTTGACCAGTACGTCAAGGTCAAAGAGGCGGTTGCTGGCAGTCGCCTCCTCAAAGGCCGTCGTCGCTGCCTTAACAACGGGAGCAGCCGCCTTCACCAGATAAAAGCGCTCGGGCCCGGTTCCGGCATCAAGCCACTGGCCCTTCTGGTAAAAGAGGGTCCCAGCTTGTCGCCACTGGTGTTCGAGCTGGTTGAGCCCCACAATAAAGAACTCCTTGATGGCCGGGTTATTCTTGATGGGCCCAGGAATGTTAAGTTTTGCCGCCACCACGGTCATTTCTGGATAGTCAGCTACCAGGCGGCGTTGGACAGCTGCCCGGTGGTCCTTATTGGCCAAGACGGCCGGAATATCCTGTTTTTCACCGTTCGTAAAAATGTTCTTCATCATGGACTCCTTTGTTTCCTTTTGCTACCACTATTATTATATGTATAAAAAAGGTCGGGGAACACTTTCTCCAACCTCTTTTTTTATTTTATGTGTTGGCCTTAACTAGTCCTTGATTTGCTTTACTTCGTCAATCAAGGTCCCGTCACGGTATTCAACCAGGGCAACCGTCCGGTCAGTGTATTCGATTGGCTTTGGCTTACCAACGATGCCTTCAGCCCGCTTTTGCAGTTCTTCGATTGAAACCAGCGGAATGCTTGGGGCCTTCTTGAAGGCTTCAATTAAGTCCTTCCGGGCCGGGTTAACCGCAACCCCAACTTCCGTAACCAGGACATCAATGGATGAACCTGGGGTGGTGATGGAGTTAACAGCAGGAACAACTGTGGCAATCCGTCCACGGGTCAGTGGGGCAGAAATAATCGTCATCTTGGCAGTACCGGCGTCTTGGTGACCACCAACGGCACCCCGGATAACACCATTAGAACCGGTCAGCACGTTGACGTTAAAATCGGTATCGATTTCCAGTGCAGACAGGATGGCAATGTCCAGTTGGTCAACCATGGCACCCTTGTTGTCTGGATCTGCGTACCATGAACCGTCAATTTCGGTTTGACCAGGGTTGGACTTCATGCTGGAAGCAGCACCCTTGTCAAAGTCTTGTACATCCATAACCTTCTTGACCAGGCCTTCTTCAAGCAGCTTGACAATTGGTGAAGTCGTCCCACCACAAGTGAAGGAAGCTTTGATATCGTTGTCCAGCATGGATTGACGCAGAAAACGGGTAACGGCCAGCGAAGCACCACCAGTACCAGTCTGGAAGGAGAAGTTATTCTTGAAGTATGGTGAGTTGACGATGACGTCGTTAACCATCTTGGCAATCTTCAGTTCCTTCGGGTCCTTAGTGAACCGGGTAGCACCACTACCGATCCGGTCAGGGTCACCAACCTTGTCGACCTTAACAACGTAGTCGACTTGGGTCTGCTTGATGGAGGCCGGCGTGTTCGGGTAGTCAACGATGGTGTCAGTCAGCAGAACCACCTTGTTAGCGTATTGGGCGTCAACTAAGGCATAACCAAGGGAACCAAGGGCGGATTCACCGTTCATCCCGTTGGCGTTCCCCATCCGGTCAGAATTTGGCACACCGAGGAAGGCCACGTCAATCTTGATATTACCATTTTCAATTGAACGGGCACGGTTACCGTGAGAACGGAAGATAACCGGGTTCTTCAGTAAACCGTGAGAAACGGCTTCACCCAGGCTGCCCCGCATCCCGGAACTAGTGATGTTGGTGATGGTCCCGGCCTTGATGGCTTCGATTACCTTGTCGTTCATGACCCCGGTCAGAGAAGATGGAGCTAAGGTTAAGTCCTTGTAACCCATCTTGATGATCTTGTCCATCACCATGTTGAAGACATAGTCCCCGTTACGGAAGTGGTGGTGGAAGGAGATGGTCATGCCGTCCTTCAGGTTGTCCTTAATAACTTGGTCCAGGGAGTCAACCAGCTTATCGTCACCCTTTGTGACCCGAACATTGTGGCCCGTGTAGTGAACAGTTGGGTGGCCGATTTCAGTAGTTTCGAATGGCTTGTGGTTCGTTGAGTTTAAAATTTCGTCTGAGATTTCGCGACCGACATTATTTTTCAATGTATTCACCCTCCTCATTAATCAGGTTGGAAGCCTTGGCTAAGCGGATAACCCGTTGTGCACGCAATACAACTGGGCGGTCAACCATTTGACCGTTCATGGAAATAACACCAGAGCCCTTTTGGTGAGCTTCCTCAATGGCTGCTTCAACGTCCAGGGCGTTTTCAATTTCCTTCTTGGTTGGTTCGTAAACCTTGTTGACCCAGTCGATTTGCCTTGGGTTAACAAGGGACTTACCGTCAAAGCCAAGTTCGTGGATATGTTCAGTTTCCCGTTGGAAGCCTTCGATATCGTTCATATTGGTGAAGACAGTATCGAAAGCAGCAATCCCAGCGGCACGAGCAGCATGGAGGATCATGTTGCGGGCAAATTCAAGTTCAGCGCCATCTGGGTAACGGTGGGTCTTCATGTCGGTAGTGTAGTCTTCGGCAGAGAGGGCCAAACCAATCATCCGGTCGGTACTTGCGGCGATTTCAGGAGCGTTTAAAACCCCCTTGGCACTTTCAATAGCGGCCATAACGTGGGTGGAGCCTGGTTTACGGTCAAACTTCTTTTCAGCTTCTTCAACCACCTTAACCAGGTCGAGCATCATTTGGGCAGATTCAACCTTGGGCAGACGAACGACCTCGATGCCAGCCTTAACCATGGCATAAACATCGTTCTTGAAGTATGGGGTGTCGATCCCGTTAACCCGGACAACTAATTCAGAGTCACCATAATCTTGGGTTTGCAGAGCTTCGTAAACCAGCATCCGTGCAGCATCCTTTTCTGACATGGAAACAGAATCTTCCAGGTCAAACATAATGGAGTCAGCACCGTAGATACCAGCATCCTTAACCATTCCGGCGTTGTTCCCCGGAACAAACATCATGGTCCGACGTAAACGTTCTTCCATTATTAAAATACCTCCCAGTCTGGTTGATCAGTAGTTTCTAGGGCCCGTTGCGCAGCAGCCATGGTCCGTGCCTTAACGACACAGTCCAAGGCCCCCTTGTCAACGGCTTTTACATTGGCATTTTTAATCCCGTAGGCTGCCAAAGTATCAGTAATCACCTTGCGGATTTGATCGCCGTAGAGTTCTTCAACTGAGGAATCAAGGTCGATATTAACCCCATTATCACCCTTGCTCAGGGTGATTTGGATATCGGATGATTCCAGAGTTCCTGCTAATGCAGTCTTCTTAATATCCATTATTCTAAACTTCCTTCCTTAATGCGTGCTCTGAGATCAGACCAGTTATTTTGAACAAATGAGAGCGTAGATTGTGGAACGTATTTTTGCACCACCGCTAATTCATCATTAGCAATCGCTGCTCGTACCTTCGTTGCCGAAATTACATCATCGTTAGCGTTGCTAGCACGCTCGATGATCTTAACCTCAACATCAGGTGGTAGAACCCTAGTTAATTCTTGGTTATAAATATCGGTTGTTTTTGAGAAGGGCTCGCTGCCCACATAACGACGAGTAATATTTAGTGGACCGGCAACCTGCTGCTTGAACAGCTGGGCATCAAGGGCCGCCTGAAAGTGAGCGACGTCCTGGTTGTCCTTCAAGAAGTAGGCCGGGAAGGTAGTATAAGAAACCATGTAACTGTCCCCCGGTACCACCGTGACGTTTGCTAGGTCGCGACAACCTTCTTTGACCAGCTTAAAGCGCTCGGCAAAGGTAAAAAGTGACGCTTCCTGGCTAACCACGAAGACATAGACGTGATCGTTTTCTCGACTTGCCTGTTCCACCAGGTAACGGTGACCGTTAGTAAAGGGGTTAGCGTTCATGACCACTCCGGCAACCCGGCTGTTGTCCTGGTCAGCAAAGTGGGGCAAATTCTTGATGTAATCATGGACATCCGGGGTCCCTGCTTCTAAAATGGCTCCATCTTCCACCTGGGCCAGCACATGAAAGCCAACGTAGCCAAAGCTTTGCACGTACTGCGGCTTGGTGAAGACAAAAAGGTGGAAACGCCCCATCGTGGCGGCCTCGTTAACCAACTTGCTAACCAGTTGGTTGAAGGTCTCACCATGCCCCTTAACCTTGGAACAAACCGCAATGTACTTCAAGACGTTACCAGCAATTGAACCGGTCGCCATGATTTCACCGTCATCCTCCCAGACAAAGGTGCGTTCAACTTGGTCCGTTTCCTTTGGTGAGAAAGTGGTGATTCCCGTCTTCTTCAGAAACTTTTGCCACTTATTGAAATTTCGCTTGATATGGATGTTGATCTCGCGAATCTCCATCAACGTCCCTCCTCGTTTTAATTACTTACTTGCTGCGTAATCGCGAACGGCCTTGGCAACGGTGTCAACCACACCTTTGTCAAATACGCCCGGAACAAAGCGATCGGCGACTGGTTCGGGAACCAAACTGGCAATCCCCTCGGCAATCGCCGTTTCTAAGCCGTAGTCAACCTTGTGAAGGTCCGTTGCCAACAGGCCCTTGTAGAGGCCAGGGAAGGCCAGAATGTTGTTAACCTGGTTCGGGTACTGACTCGAACCGGTGGCCATGATTTTGACCCCGGCATCATAAGCCACTTGGGGGTCAATTTCCGGCTTCGGGTTAGCCAGGGCGAAGATAATTGGGTTATCTGCCATTGTCTTTACCTGGTCAGCGCTCAGGACGTCGGCGTCAGACAAGCCAATAAAGACGTCCCGATCCTTAACCGCTTCGTCCAGGCTTGCGTAAGCCGTTTGGTCGCTGCTTTGCTTTACCAGGTCCGTTTGGAAGTGGTTGTATTCCTTGCTGTCAGCGTGCACAGGACCATTGATATCAACAAAGGTGATGTCCTTAATGCCAGCAGCAAAGAGGAGGCGGGCAGTCGCAACCCCAGATGCCCCGACCCCGTTGATAACGACCTTTAAGTCGGTGAGCTTCTTACCAGCCACCTTTGCGGCATTGATCAAGCCGGCCAGAACAACGATTGCCGTTCCTTCTTGGTCGTCATGGTAAACCGGAATGTTGACCTCCTTGGCCAACTTCTCCTCAATTTCAAAGCAGCGCGGGGCGGCAATGTCTTCGAGGTGGAAGCCGGCAAAGGATTCCTGCATGTTCTTCAGGGTTGCCACAACTTCATCCGGCGAAACCTGTTCCACCGTCAGCGGAATGGCGTTCACACCAGAGAGGTCCTTGTAGAGCAAGGCCTTCCCTTCAACAATCGGTAATCCACCAGCAGGGCCGATGTTTCCTAGGCCCAGGACTGCAGAACCATCTGTCACCAGGGCCACTAATTTCCCGCTCATCGTGTACTTATCCTTTAATTCTGGATAACGCTCAATCAGCTTAGAAATTACGGCAACACCTGGTGTATAGGCTTCACCTAATTCTTTCTTGTTGTGAACCGCAAATCCTGGTGAAATAGCCAGGACACCGTGGTGTTTTGCGTGTAGTGACAGTAATTCTTCATCTTCCATTAGTAACATCCTCCAATCACTACTACCATCTTACAACGCTTTTTAAATATTGCAAATATCAAACTTAATTTTTAAATATTTAAAATATTTTAGACGGAGAAAATGATATAATCAAAGGCAAAGACTCTATAGTAAAGCGGGGAAAAACGATGGATGCAGAACACAACCAGCTCCTGGCCGACCTGGCTCAGGACTATTACCTGGGCAAGATGGCCATCAGTGACATTTCAAAGAAGTATCACCTCAGCCGCTACCTAATAATGAAATACCTTGATGAAGCATTGGCTTCCGGAATCGTTAGCATCAATATTCATACCAATTACGACCGTAACGATAAACTGGAGCGGACCTTAAAACGTCACTACCCGGTCAAGAACTTGGCCGTTATTAAGGACCCCAGCAACCCACTCGACCGGGACGAAATCATTGCGACCTTCGCTGCTAACCAGGTGCAATCGCTGATCAGAAACTGTCACATAGTCGGGCTCACCTGGGGGGAAACAATTTACACGATTCTTGACCACTTCAATAAACAGGCGGCCAAGCAGCTGACCTTCACCCAGTTCATGGGTGAGAATATGAAGTACCACTCCTCAGCGGCCTCCATGAGGATGGTCCAAAAGGCCGCCGCCCGTTATGACGCTCCCTATTGCACCATTCCGGGGCCCCTGTACGTGGTTAACGACCAGGCCCGGCAAGCCCTCTATCAAGAACCGGCCTTTACCGAAGCGTTTAACAAGGCCGCCCAAATGGACATGGTCGTCTGTGGACTTGGCACCCTCCAATCGGTAAGCAGTATCCCCGCCTGGCACGACCACATCAAGGAAATTTTCCCCGGGGTCAATACTAAGGGGGTTGCCGGGATGGCCTTTGGTCGCCCATTTGATATTGATGGCCACTTTTTGGTTGGGCCCGGCACCGACAAGACATTGTCAATTTCCTTAGCGGCGATTGAAAAGATTCCCCGCCGGATTGCCATTGTCCAGCGCAAGTCGAAGTATCAAGCGGCAATGGGCGCCCTGGCCGGGCAACTCTTCACCGATATGATTATGACTGAATCGGTCGCCATCAGAATTACCGAAGCACTAGATATTTAAGCAAAAGTGGCTCAGCATGATTTGCTAAGCCACTTTTCTTTTACTACTGGAAAGCAACTTACAAATTCAATCCTATTCAGTAGCAAACAAACTATTCAATTTCAAATTACCAGAGGCCGATAATCTTCATCCAGAGGGAACCAATGATTCCGTATACCAAGAGGTAGAAAATCCCCATTACGAAGTTCATCTTCCACCATTCGGACTGGGTAACGTAACCAGAGGACGAAAGGACGGAGGCTGGACCGTTGGCATAGTGAGTGGTTGAACTCATGAATGCAGATGTGAAGGCCAACAGCATGGCAGTCAGCATTGCTGGTGCACCCGCGGCAATCGCAACTGATACGAAGGCCGCGTACATTGCAGTAACGTGGGCCGTTGCACTGGCAAAGAAGTAGTGAGCGTAGAAGTAAACAATCATCAGTACTGCCAATACCCATACCCAGCTGATACCGTGTAAGGCGGACCCAATTGAGTTGGAGAACCACTTGATGAAGCCTAATTCAGCCAGTTGGTCAGCCATGTAAACCAGGATTGACAGCCAAATCAGAACGTTCCAAGCACCGGTTTCCTTCAAGATATCCTTGGTTTCCAGAACCCCGGTAATCAGTAAGAGGGCGATGGCCAAAAAGGCAACAAAGGTTGCATCAATAGCCGGAATGAAACTCGTCAGCATCCAAAGAATAAGGGTCAGGATGAAGATGGCAGCCATCAGCTTTTCAGAAAGCTTCATTGCTCCCATTTCCTTTAATTCCTTGTTTGCCCATTCCTTAGCGTTAGGGGTTTCCTTAACCTCAGGCGGGTACATCTTGTAGATGATGTACGGGGTCGCAATCAAACAGATAATACTTGGTACAACACCGGCAACGAACCAACCTAACCAGGTAATGTTGATGTGCAATGTCTTGGCCAAGGCAACGATAACCAGGTTAGGAGCCATGGCAGTCATGAACGTTGCAGAAGTAACCAGGTTACTGTGGAATTCAGAGAATACCAGGAAGGAACCAATCTTCTTCCGGGTCCCCTTCTTGGGATCAGACCCGTAAGTTTCTGCCAGTGACTTTACAATTGGGTAAACAACCCCACCGGCACGGGCGGTGTTACTTGGGATGGCTGGTGAAGTAACCAGGTCGATTCCCATGATTGAGTAGGCCAGGCCCAAGCTCCGGTGACCGAAGCTCCGCACAAAGACAAGGGCAATCCGCCGACCAAGGCCGGTCTTAATAAAGCCCCGTGAGAGCATGAAGGCCATTGCAATCAGCCAAGCAGATGAATTACTGAAGGCCGTTAATGCTTCCTTCATTGGTGCTAAGCCCACCAAAACCATGACCGTAAAACCAACTAAGGTTGTTCCGGCAATTGGCAGTGGTTGTGTGATACATCCAACAATTGTGGCAACGAAAATGGCAAACATATGCCAGGCAGCCATTGAAACGCCGGCAGGGCGAATTGGGCCACAGAACCACAGAATTAATCCAATAACAAGTGGCCAGGCCCACGCCTTAGCCTTGAATTTAGCTAATCCCATTATTATTTCTCTCCTTACTTACTTACCTAAAATCTAATCAATTACAGCTCTACCCCGTCCAAGACTTCCTTCATCTTAGCGGCAGAGTTGATCATCTTTTTGCTTTCTTCAGCAGAAAGGTCATGTTCAAGCACCTTGACAATTCCACTGGTGTTGATAACAGCTGGTACCCCTAAGTAGAGGTCCTTGACGCCATATTCACCATTAAGCGGTGCGGAAATTGGCAGGGTCACGTTACGGTTTTCCAAGATAGCCTTAACAATGTAAGCCAGGCACTTGGCAACCCCGTAGAAGGTTGCTCCCTTATGCGCAATGATTTCGCCACCACGCTTCTTAACGGCTTCTTCGAGGGCGGCGTAATCATCAGCGGTCAAGTCGGTAGCCGTCTTGAGTGGTTCACCATTAACGGTGGCTTCATCAAAGGCGGCAAACGAGGTATCACCGTGTTCGCCCATAATGTGGGCATCAATTTCACTTACGGGGACATCTAACTTTTCGGCCAGCAATACGTTCAATCGGGCACTATCAAGCGAAGTCCCGGTCCCAATAACCCGTTCCTTAGGGAAGCCCGACAGCTTTTGCGTCAAAGTGGTCAGGATATCAACCGGGTTGCTAGAAACGACGAAGATACCGTGGAAACCACTGTCAACGATTGGTTGAACGATGGTCTTCAATATCTTAACGTTCTTGTTAACCAGGTCCAAGCGGGTTTCGCCAGGTTTCCGGGGAACACCAGCGGTGATGACAGCAACGTCAGCATCACTAGCGTCGCTGTATTCACCGGAGCGAATGGTAGTTGGTGATTCTAATGGGGTAATGTCTTGTAAGTCTAAGGCATCACCGTATGACTTGTCCTTGTTGAGATCAACGATTACCACTTCATCGACTTCGGGGGTCGTTTGTAAAAGCGAGTATGCGAATGATGAACCAACCGCACCATCACCAACTAAGAGAACCTTGTGGCGACGTTTAATCATAAAGAATTCCTCCCATAATTGAGAATTAAATAATTGCTCGGGGCCAATTAAGCCCCAAATAAGGTCTTACTTCAGACCACGTGCGTACAGTGTAACCTGTTGACCCGCTTGGCGACCGAAGACAATCGTCTCGGCAATTGAGTTACCACCGACCCGGTTGTTACCATGCAGGCCACCCGCAACTTCACCAGCGGCATAGAGGCCCTTGATAATGTCACCATTACCGTCGAGTACCTGGGTCTTTGGTGTAATGTGGATACCACCCATCGTGTAGTGGATAGCGGGTGCAATGTGGATTGCAAAGAAGCCCGGCTTAGTGATGCCCCGGTCCATCCCGGTTGTCCGGTGGAACTGTTCATCGTCATGGCTTGAAACAGCCTGGTTCCAGGTGTTAACCGTTGCCTTCAGCGTTGTTGGATCCATGTTTAAGTTCTGGGCAAGGTCTTCAATGGTGTCCCCATGAACGACTAAGCCAGTCTTATCATAGAATTCAATGGCTTTGGCCCGGTCCCGGATTCCCTGGTCAAAAATCAGGTAGGCACTGTGTTCTGGTAATGCCGTGATGGCGTTAGAAACAATCTTCCGGGTATTCAGTTCGTTAACAAACCGTTCCCCCTGGGCATTAACCAGGATGGCCCCTTCACCACGAACCGCTTCACCAATTAGGTAAACGTGCGGGTGGTCCTGTTGAACTGTTGGGTGAACCTGAACCAGGTTCATCTGCATCAGCTCTGCGCCAACGTTTTCTGCCAGCTTTAATCCATCACCAGTTGCTCCCGGTTGGTTAGTGGTCTTGTAGTCCTTCAGGTCAGGACGGAAGCGTTCGATGTATTCCTTAGAGGCACCGAAGCCACCAGTTGCCAGGATTACCGCCTTGGCATCGACCTTCTTGGTAAGGTCACCTGACTTAACTTCAACCCCTTTGATCCGGCCATCAGCAGCTTGAAGGAGCTTCGTAACCTTGGTGTTGTTGAATACTGGGATGTTTTCCTTTGCAACCACACCCAGGAGGCTCTTTACCAAAAAGCCACCAATTGGGGCCATGCTTGCGGGACGGTGGGTCCGCTTCTTCGACATCCCCCCGGTGACGGTGATGTCATCCAGTTTGATGTCGTGGTCAGCTAACCAGTCAACGGCCGGGGCGGTGTGGTAAACAAAGTAACCGAGCATGTCCTTGTCGTTCAGCCGACCACCATCCTTGTAGGTTTCGTGGTAGAAGTCGGCAACGTTATCAATTACCCCGTGCTTCAGTTGGACGTTGGTTTCCGCCGCGTTCATTCCGGAAGAGGCTCGGTTAGTATTACCACCGAGTTCTTCTTCCTTTTCTAATACGGCCACCTTCATCCCCAATTCGTTAGCCTGAATTGCGGCCGCTAATCCGGTCCCACCGGAACCGATGATGACAACATCATAGCTGTCGTTTAACTTGCTAACTGATAATGGTTGAAAATTTTCTGCCATTATTAAGATCTTCCTTTCTCAATGACTAGTCCTTACGGTCTGCGTTAGTCATCTTGAGCATATCCATCCATTCGTCGTACTGTTCTTCAGTAACCTTGCCAGACTTCAATGCTGCTTCCTTCAGGGTACTACCGGCCTTATCAGCAGCTTGGGCAATCTTGGCACTGTCGTGGTAACCAATGTGTGGTGACAAAGCAGTGACGGTCATCAGTGAGTTGTCAACCAGTTCAGCCATCCGCTTTTCGTTGACGGTCAGGCCCTTGACACAACGGTCAGTAAACCCGGTGATTGTACCAGCCAGCAGGTCAGCGGATTCAAGGAAGGCGTCAATCATAACTGGCTTGTAAACGTTCATTTCGAAGTTCCCTTGTGAGGAAGCCATGGTAACAACGGTATCATTACCGAAGACCCGCAGTGCAGCCATCGTAACGGCTTCTGCTTGGGTTGGGTTAACCTTACCTGGCATGATTGAGGAGCCCGGTTCGTTAGCCGGAATGTTTAATTCGTCGTAACCAGCCCGGGGACCAGAAGCCAAGAAACGAATATCTTGGGCAATCTTGAACATGTCAGCGGCCAGGGTCTTCAAGGCGCCGTGGACAACGTCTAAACCGGAGTGGTTTGCCAGGCCGTAGAACTTGTTACTCTTGGCAGTCAGGTTCAGGCTGTAAACGGCAGAAAGCTTTTCCGCAATCTTTTCTGGCATACCCTCAGCAGCGTTCAGGCCAGTACCAACGGCCGTCCCACCGATAGCCAGTTCGTTTAAGGTTGGTTCCAAGGTCTTGATGTAGTCTAAGTCGTGTTCCAAAGCAGCCACGTAGCCGGAAACTTCTTGACCAAACGTCAACGGAACGGCATCTTGCAGGTGGGTCCGGCCGACCTTTACAGTCTTCCAGTACTTGTCTTGCTTAACCTTTAATTCGTCAATCAAGTGTTGAACAGCCGGCTTCAGCTTGTCGAGGGCTTCCAGGGCAACCACGTTCATGGCCGTTGGGAAGGTGTCATTGGAACTTTGCCCCTTGTTAACGTCGTCGTTAGGCAGGATTTCAATGTCCGGGTTAAGTTGATGGGCCTTGTGGGCAACAACTTCATTGGTGTTCATATTGGTTTGCGTACCAGACCCGGTTTGGTAAACCTTCAATGGGAAGTCCTTCCGCAAATCTTCATCACTTAATGCGAGCAATTCATCAATTGCCTTAACAATCAAGTTACCCTTCTCATCAGAGATGGCCTTGGTTTCCATGTTTGCTTGAGCAGCAGCCTTCTTAATGTTCAGTAGTGCATGGATAATTGCTAATGGCATGTACTGACCAGTAGGGAAATTGTTACGACTCCGTTCAGTCTGTGGTCCCCATAATGCGTCTGCAGGGATTTTTACTGGACCGAGAGTGTCTTCTTCTGTTCGGTAATCTGACATAATAAATACCTCCAATGTATTATCATGCAATAACAACTTGTGAAATGTTACACATCATTACGCCATTATCGTAACGCATTATAAATATGATAGTCAAATCTTTAAGATTCTATAAATTTCACTTATGGTCTTGACGAAGATCGGCGAAATGATAGCCTTTTCAGCCGGTGCAAGAATTTGTTTCACAAGTGCTTTTAAAATAAAAAATCGCTTGCAATTTTGAAAATAAATCACAAGCAATTATCATTTCACGGTTAATATCACAAGGCAATTATACATTTCTAATGTATAAAGTCTGATAAGTCGTTATCCGCTAATAAATTTCTCTCAACAGCCAAATTAATTTTGTCTTTTAGTATTTGGCCTCCCAGGTCATTTCCTCAACGGCTTTTTTGGCATCGTTAATACCTTCACCGGCCAGGCCCTGGTTAATTGCGGACTGGGCAACCGTGATGGCAACCTTCTTGGAGAACTCTGTCAGCTTATTAACTGGTGGCAAGACCGCTGCCCCCGGCTGGTCAGGGTCAACAATGCCACTCAGGGCGTGGGCTGCCGCCGCAATCATGTCGTTGTTCAATACCTTGGCTTGGGCAGCAAGAGCCCCGAAGCCAACGCCAGGATAGATTAACGCATTGTTGGCCTGACCAATGTCATAGGAAACACCGTTGTAGTCGATCGTGCCGGCAGGAATCCCGGTTGCTACCAGTGCCCGACCATCTGTCCACTTCAACAGGTCCGCGGCCTTGGCCTCAGCCAGCTTGGTTGGGTTGGAGAGTGGGAAGATCACCGGCCGCTTCGTGTGGCTGGCCATCTCCTTGACAACGGCTTCGTTGAATGCCCCCGGCTGGGTCGATGTCCCAATCATTACCGTTGGGTGCACTGCCTTTACCACGGCGAGCAAGTCGGTCAACTCATCGGGGTTATCGAATTCCACCCGCTGGCGGGTAAACGGCTTCTGCTTTGGCGTCAAGCCTTCCGTATCATCGAAGAGTAGCCCCTGCTTATCTACCAGGTAGAAACGCTTCTTGGCTTCTTCTGGGGAGAGGCCTTGCCGGACCAACTCTTCAAAGAGCATCTTGGCAATTCCCATTCCAGCGGTACCGGCACCAAAGGTCAGGAAGGTCTGGTCGGTGATCTTTTCCTTGGAGATGTTCATCGCACCGAGGACCCCGGCCAGGGATATGATTCCGGTTCCCTGAATATCATCGTTGAAGGTCAGAATCTTATCCTGGTACTTATCGAGGATCTTAGCGGCGGTTCCCCGTCCGAAGTCCTCAAAGTGGAGCAGGCTCCTAGGGAAGAGGCCTTCAACTTCGGTAACGAAGCGGTCAATGAAGGCAAAGTATTGGTCACCCCGGACCCGTTTCTCTCGGTTACCTAGGTAGTTAGGATCGTTAAGTAACTTTTCGTTGTCGGTCCCGACATCAATAGAAACTGGCAGGACCTGGGCCGGATTAATTCCGGCAGCTGCGGTATAAACCATCAGCTTGCCGACTGAAATGTCAACACCGTTAACCCCCCAGTCACCAATACCGAGGATTCCTTCCGCATCAGTAACCACAATCAGGCGGATATCCCGGCCGTCAGCAGCATCCGCTAATTCTTCTTTAATATCTTCGGGGTGGTTGATGTCCAAGTAGGCAGCATCCTGGGGCCGGAGGTAGCGTTCGTCATACTGTTCGATTGATTCGGCAATTACCGGGTCGTAAACCACCGGCATGAATTCCGTGATGTGCTCCTTCATCAGGTAGAAGAAGAGGGTCCGGTTGGTATTAAAGATCTCCATTAAAAGGTGGCGCTTCTCAATCCCACTATCCTTTGATTCGTAGAGGGCGTAGGTTTCTGCCGCCTGCTCTTCAATCGTCCGGACATGGTTAGGAAGTAAGCCCAATAGGCCGAGTTCTTTTCGTTCCGCCATCGTAAAGGCCGTTCCCTTATTCTTAAATGGATCGTTTAAAATTTGCATTCCCTTGCGCATCACTTAGTCACTTTCCTTTGCTTAATGATTGTCCCTATCATAGTCGGCCCGTAAAATTATAGTCAAATTTATGCTATGCTATAAATATAATTAATATACCCGATTGCTATCACTGATACAGAAGGAATCAATTATGAAGATCAAAGATTTAGAATATTATCAAAAATTAATTCAGGAGAAAAATTTTTCGAAAGTTGCGGCTGATTTTAAAGTCAGCCAGCCCACAATCACGATGTCGATTAAACGCCTGGAAAGTGACTTTGCGACGACCTTCTTTATCCGGGACCATGCCCACAAGGAACTCCACGTTACCCCGGCGGGCCAGCAGTTTGCCAACCATGTCAATGTCATCCTGAACGAGCTCACCATTGCCCGCCAGGAAATTGACCGGACTAAGTCCACCCGGATTCGCTTTGGCTTGCCGCCAATCATTGGTAACTATTACTTTCCACCGCTGACGCCCATGCTGATGCGGGCCAATTTGATGCCCCTTCTCGACACCTTCGAGCACGGGTCACGGGAGCTGCTAAAGATGCTTTAGCATGGCCAACTCGACATTGCCCTCCTCGGTTCACTCGAGTCACTTGACCAGCCCTGCCTAAAAACGGAGGAGTTTGCCCACTACCCCTTCAAGGTGATCGTTAGTAAGGACCATCCCCTGGCGAACAAGACAGCGGTAACCTTCCGCGAGCTTAAAGACGAACAGTTCATTATCCCTGGTAGTGAGTTTTTCCATGAGCAGGCCTTCAAGCAGATGTGCCACGGCGCCCACTTCCGTCCCCACGTCCTGTTCCGGACCCCCGACATCCACGTCATTAAGGCAATGGTGGCAGAAAACCTCGGTATTTCCTTTTTGACCAGCCTGGCAATTTCACCGGCCGATCAGGTGACCACCTTAGATATTACTGATGATGACCAGCCCCACTTTCGCTTATCCCTGGCCCGGCGGGAAACCACGCTTTTATCAAGTAATGAAGAGAAGCTCTGGCAGCTGCTGGTGAAGCAGGGTAAGTAAATATTTAAAAAGCCGCTGACGTTCAAGATTGAGCGCCAACGGCTTTTTTGTTCTGGTTGCTTTTTATATTACTTTTCAATCGTAACCTTTTCCATTACCACGTCGTCTTTTGGCTTGTCCATCTGATCACGGGCAACCTTACTGATCTTTTGGACAACATCCATCCCGGAAATCACCTGGCCAAAGACGGTGTGACGGTGGTCAAGCCACGGTGTTCCACCGTTCTCCTTGTAATTGTCAATCACCTCTTGGGGGTAACCGACCGCCTTCATTTCATCCAGCATGTTTTTTGGCACCCGGGTTGCCGAAACGATAAAGAACTGGCTGCCATTCGTGTTGGGACCCGCATTAGCCATCGAAAGGGCCCCGTTAAAGTTAAAGAGTTCCGTTGAGAACTCATCTTCAAACGCCCGGCCGTAAATGCTTTCGCCACCCCGGCCAGTTCCAGTCGGGTCACCGCCCTGGATCATGAAGTCGGGGATAACCCGGTGGAAGATGACCCCGTCGTAGTAGCCCTTTTCAGCCAGCTTAGTGAAGTTTTCAACTGTCTTGGGAGCTTGCTTTGGGAAAAGTTGGACCTTGATCTCACCCTGGTTAATCTTGATGGTTGCCTTTGGACCAGTTATCTGGTCTAAGTTTAACTGTGGATAGTTCATAACATTTCCTCATTTCTTATTGCCTTTATCAGTCCTTATTAATCCGCAGGACACACGCACCCTTAATATTACCACCCTTGACGTGACGGAGGGCCATATCCGCCTTTTCAAACGGGTATTCAGTAACGGCCGGTTCAATCTTGAGCCGGTCTGCAAGGGTCAAAAACTCTTCACCATCACGACGGGTATTACTCTCAACGCTGGTTAGGACCTTTTCGTGGAAAATATCGTCCTGGTAGTTCATGGTTGGGATATCCGACATGTGAATTCCGGCCAGGGCCAGAGTTCCCCCTGGAGTCAGGCTCTTTAAGGCTGGCAGGACCATGTCACCAACCGGGGCGAACATAATAGAAGAGTCCAACGGTACGGGCGATGGGTCGTAAGCGCCCTGAGCAGAAGCGCACCCCAACTGGAGGGCAAATTTCTGAGCATCCTTTCCCCGAGTAAAGACGTGTACTTCAATCCCTTGGGCTAAGGCAATTTGGGCGGTAATGTGAGCTGAACCACCAAAGCCGTACAGACCGAGACGACCACCGGCGGGGACATTAGCTCGCTCAAATGCCCGGTAACCGATAATGCCGGCACACAGCAGGGGTGCCGCCGTCAGATCGTCAAAGCGGTCGGGAATCCGGTATGCAAATCCTTCAGGGACAGTAACATATTCGGCGTAGCCACCATCGTGGTCCCAACCCGTATAGATTGAGTGGGGACAGAGGTTTTCATGACCGGATCGGCAGAATTTGCATACCCCACAGGCGTGACGGAACCACGGAATTCCAATCCGTTCACCCAGCTTGAAGCGCTGTGTTTCGGGGCCCTGGGCAAACACCTTACCGACAATTTCGTGACCGGGGGTAACATGTTCGTGGTGGACTGGCAGGTCACCCTCCGTTACGTGCAGGTCAGTGTGACAAACTCCACAGGTCAGAACCTTGACAAGTACTTCGCCCCGCTGCGGCTGGGGTACTGGCTTTTCGACCAGTTTAATGGGTGCCTTTTCCCCATCAATTGGTCCTGGAGTAGTAACCGCCCATGCTCGCATTGTTTCTGGAATGTTTTCACTTTCACCTGACATCTTAAGTCCTCGCTTTCCTGATTTTATTTCCTATTGTAACGCTAAGCCGGAATTTGTGAATAACATCACCTTATTCATAGCGGTGCTGGAGACAGGCAATCTGCCCGCCCCACTGGTTCTGCTTTGCCTTGAGATCAATCTCATGATTGATTGTTGGGTCATCCTCAGCCGCCTGCATTAAGCCCGCTGTTCCTCCAATGTTCTCAATAATGCCGCTACCATAGCCATCTAATAGGTAAGCGTGACGGGTATTCTGCAGAGGACGTGTGGTAGTCACCTTTTCAATTGTAATGGTAAATACCCACGAATCCCCAAAATCATATTCCAGGAGAAATTCATCCCCCGGGTTAAATTCTCCTAACCAGTGGGCCGTCAATGCTTCCCCGGTTTGCTTGCCCCGGTTAAGGACTGGCAGTTGATAAACGTTTTTCCCAACATGAAGTTCGAAGAGGTGGTCTCCGGTGGCCCCAAAGCTGGCAAGAACTTGAAAGCAGAGTTTATCAAGCCGGGTGTCCCCACCGACCTCAAATTCCCGCCACATGGTTGGTCGGTAACCTTTCAAAACTGCCCGTACTTTTAACCGCTTTTTGACCATCGACCGTGAGCGCCCCAGGTTCTGCCGTTGCCGGGTCAATTCCTCCTGCATATTATGTAAAAGCTGCTGGAGGCGGAACAGGTACTGTGGTGAGTGCCGATCCTCCAGACCCTGGCCGGCCGCCTGGATAAAGTTATCAAAGTCCTCATCAGTAAAAAAGTACTGGTAGTGCATAAAGTGACCAAAATCATTGAGGGCCGCTACAATTGCCTTGGCTTCCGCATCAGAGATGTTTCCCTCCGTGATTTCCTCATAGTGGAGGAGGTAGTAATACGGTAGGGTCAGATCATCCAACGGTGAAAGGCCCCGGGCCTCACAGTAGGAACAGTATTCCGTTGCGATGTCCTTGTCCCGGTCGATCACCTGGTCATTTTTTTGCCGTTCTCCCAGGTACTTTTGGTAATCCGTCAGGAAAAGCTGGCTCACGGCGACAGCACTGGTAATGTCAACTAGTGATTCATCATGGTAAAGATAGCGACGATTTTGTTCATTAAAGGTCGGGTGGGCCGGTAGGTGAAAACTATCGAGGGAATACTTCTCAAACATGTCCATAACGGGAATTGTATCCTCCAGCTCGGGATCTATTACCCGGAGTTTATCCGCCAGTTGGAGTGCAATCTCCGTATTGTTAGGTTGTTCATCCCAGTCGATCAAGGCCCCCGTTCCCGTGAGCATTTCCTCACACTTCTTGAGCTGTCGCGCGATGGCGGGCGTCTTTAAATATGTAAACCGGACCGTGGGCAACTGACCATCACGAATCAAACGAATCTTGGCGTGGGGCAGGCTGGCAGCCTCCATCAGACGTAGAAATTCACGTTTGAAGGCGGTGATAAACGACCGGGAGTCGTTAAAGCGCTGCGGGTGGCGGACAATTACTGGCACGGCGAGCTGGTTATTCATTATGACCATAAAGTCATCAATGAAGTGTACCGACCAGGCTTGGGCATCATTTAAATCCTGTTCAGCAACTTCATGCGGGTTAACATGCAGGTGTTGAGCAAAAGAGCTATCAACTGCGATAATCACTTAAACCCCTCCTTCACTATATTCACTTTCATTGTGACAGATTGACCTTTTGATGACAAACATTGTTCCCTAAACTTAAAGAAAATACTAAAATAGGTTTATTAAAACTGTGACCGGAAAGGAAGCTCACCATGATCAATTCACAGCTTGATATTTTTGACTTGAAGCGATTACAAATTCCCCAAAGCAAACACGAACTGGTGGAAGGGGGGAAAGCAACAGCAAGCAGCAATTCCGAGTTCACAACTGGCAACTTTCACACCGGTTGACCGTGATCCCGTTGCCGCCATCGGACTAACCGAGTCCAAGATGATTCCCGAACTTCTCCCCCTGCGCCACAAGCGGATGTTGGCCAGCCGCTTCTCATTTTTCCGGGGAACAGCCGAACTGATGGAGCAGGACCTCAAAAAGCAGGCCCAAAGCAATATCCCCATCGTCATCAGTGGGGACGCGCACGTCAATAACTTTGGCTTCTACGCTTCCCCCGAACGGCAACTGTTATTTGGGCTTAACGACTTTGATGAAGCCCGGATTGGTAACTGGGAAAGTGACCTAAAGCGGCTGCTAGTCAGCGCTGAGCTAGCGGGCGAGGAGAACGGCTTTGCCAAAGAGAACTTGTACGACCTGCTCCAACTAACCACCAAAACCTACCGCCACGCCATCAAGCGCGCTAACCGGATGACGCTTTCTGACGTCTTCTACTTTTCCTTTGAGATCAATGACATGATTCGGACAATCGATTCGTTGGGGATGGTAATGTCCAGATGAACTACCACCTGCAAAAAATCATGAAGAAGAGCCAGCACAGTAACTCCGAGGAAATCATCCAAAAGATGGGGACAGCGGATGAGCGGGGTAACCTGGTCTTTAAGGACAACCCACCCCACGCTAAACACCTGGGGCCCATCCTCTACCAGCAGGTTGTTGCTGGATATAAATTCTACCGGCAAAACGCCAGAGAGGACGTCCGTGTCCTCCTCGCCAACTTCCACATTTCGGACATTATCCGCTACAGCGTCGGTGTCGGTAGCTTTGGGACCCGGTGTTACTTGATCCTACTGACGGGAATTGATGGTAGCCACCTTGTCCTCCAAGTCAAGGAAACCCTACCTTTACGTTACAACCTGCTTAATCTCCAGGTCCAACAGGCCATCCAAAATGGGATTCAGGCGGGGCGCCGGATTGTGACCGCCCAGCGGGTTCTTCAGTCAAGCTCCGACCCTTTCTTGGCCAGCACACGCTTTGGCGGACGGAGCTACTACGTCCGTCAGTTCCGTGACATGAAGGGATCCATCAAGGTTAACAAGCTCGACTTTGACAGCTTCCAACTGTACTGTCAGGTATGTGCCCTTCTCTTGGCAATGGCCCACACTGAGAGCCCGACTTCACCAATGATCCGGGGTTACCTCAAACATCAAAAGGTCTTGGATAAGGGTCTCGCCGACTGGTCACTACGCTATGTCGACCAGGTGACTGCCGACTATACCGCCTTCAAAAAGGCTGTTGAAAAAGGGTAAAGCTGGAAAAAAGCATCAGAGTGCGCCTCCTGCTAGTATTGGCCGATCGTTAGCGCGCGGCCGTAATCAATGACTTGCTTCGTGGCGCTAGACATTAGGAGCACGCTTCGACGCGAAGCTAGTCTATAGTTTTCCGCGATTACTGTGTAATATTCGAAGACAGAAAAAAGAGGTGGGGGAATGCAATTTTCCCCGGCCTCTATTTACCCTTTCCATTCTCACCGTAACGTTTCTGTTCCGCAATCATACTGCTCTTGCGTTTGTGTTTATGAATAAACTCGTCTTCGGCCGCAAAAATCATCAAGAAGTCGATGAAATTGCGTTGAAAGCTCTTATTGAAACGTGGCCACCAATCCTGCCGCATTTTGCCATCTCCTTTATGACTATTTTATCCCCTTCACCATTAAACAAACAATCTTTCCTTCATTTGTTCATCACTTTGTAAACTGTGGTAGAATATTATGTATACATAAAGCGCTTACTTTCAAGGAGGAATTTAATTTATGGATATCGTTAAAGTGCCATTTGGCAAATTTAATGGCCAAGCTGTAACTAAGTATGTATTGACTAATGACAACGGCGTTCAAGCCGGAATCTTGGACTTTGCCGGTTTACTGCAATCTTTCAAGGTCCCGACCAAGGATGGCGGTAAAGCCGATATGGTTTTGACTTCCGAAAACTTAGATGAATTCACCGGGAATGGCTTCTGCACCAACCGTCTGATTGGTCGGGTTGCCGGCCGGATTGGCGACGGTGAATTTAAAATTGATGGTAAAGAATACCACGTTGAGCAAAACGAAGGAAAGAACACCCTCCACGGTGGGAAGAACGGGTTCTACAACCACGTTTGGCACGTTGACGGTACCAAGTTGACGGACAATGCCGTTTCATTGACCCTCAGCTTAACCTTAACACCAGAAATGGATACTTTCCCGGGTAAGATGCACGTTGTCGCTACCTATACGCTTGACAATAACGATAACCTGAGCCTGAAGTTCAGCGCTACCACTGATGCCGACACCCTCTTCAACCCAACCAACCACACTTACTGGAACCTATCAAACGCTGCTGCAAAGACGATTGATAATTTAAAACTCTACGTTAACTCCAAGAACCACTTGGCCGTTGACGATGGTAAGATTCCAACGGGTGAAAAGGTTGCCAATGCCGGAACCCCGTTTGACTTTAGTACACCTACTAAGCTATCTGATGCCTTAAAGCCAATGGCCGCAACGAAGGAAAATGGTTTTGACGACATTTGGGAAGTTGAACCAAGCCTGGACAAGCCTGTTGCTAGCCTTGAAGATCCAGAAAGCGGCCGGAAGATGACCTTGTACTCTGACCGGAACGGTTTGGTTATGTACACCATGAACTCTGACGACCCAACAGTTTACAACCACGGCAAGGTCCAGCCACACATGGGGATTGCCATGGAAGCCCAAACCCTTTCTGACACGCCACACCATCCTGAATTTGGTAACGTCGACCTTCACCCTGGTGAGGAAAAGGCCTACACTATTAAGTGGCACGTTGAATACTAAATTAATGTTTCGTAAATACTTAAAAGAGGGTGAGAAAAAGCTACAATTTTTCTCACCCTCTTTGTATTTTTCGAATATTACATAGTAATCGCGGAAAACCATAAGCCAGTGTCTAGCGTTGCGTAGCAAGTCCATTGATTATGGACGATCATCGGCGCCTATGCCGTGCCGACTATCGTCCTGTACTAGCCAAAGGCGCACCCTGATGCTTTTTTCCTAGCTCTTGTTTTTTAAAAGAACGTCTTTAGAATTGCGTGGGTACTCTTAACCGGAACCTTCATGGTTGGCAAGCCGGCCGGGTGAAGTTTAACTGTCCCCACCTTTTCGCCCTTCTTCAAAGGTGCTTGAAGCTTACCGGTCACTGAACGGTGCTGCTTATCAATTTGAAGGGACGGCTTTGCCTGAGCCCAAGTTGTGTTCTTAGGCAGCCAAACCGTCACTGGCTTAATAAGGGCTAGCTTCGTGGAATGACGTTTCTTAGCGTGGACCACCCGCTGTGTCCGCAGGGTCTTAGGTAATCCCTTGATACTCGTTAGCGTTTGGGGCTGGTAACTGGCGGCCAGCTGTTCATAAAAGGCCTTTTGGTTCTTAGATTGGTCATTCCAGCCGCCCTTAGTATGGAGGGCAACGACGATGACCCGCCGGCCAGCATACGTTCCGGTACTAACAATACACTTACCGGCCACATCCGTGTTCCCCGTCTTCAAGCCGTCAATCTGCCAATCCTTTGGCGCCGCCCCATTCTGCGGTAGTAAGGAATTGATGTTTACCATGTGCTCTTTGTGGTCGGCACTAACATCAAAGTCGGCAAATTTTTCCTTGGTAATGTTGAGCGTTTCTGGATACTTTTCAATCACGTACTTGGAAATCAGGGCCATGTCACGGGCAGAAAAGAGGTTCTCCGCATTTTTATCGACTCCCTTAATAGCATTTTTCCCCAAGTCACCATTAGGCAGGCCAATCATGTTATAAATCTTGGCATCGTAGACACCGGCGGCATGAGCAACGCGCTGCATCTTCTTATTGAAGGCGGCCGTGCTCCCGGCACTCGCTAACGCTAAGGCTTCCGTACTCCCATCGGCGGAAACCAGCATCATCGAATCAACCAACTGCTTAACACTGTACTTTTCCCCGGCGTTCAGCTGAACATTTGAGAAGTGCCAGTCGTTAGCGACCTTAGCAACCTCTGGCGTAATGGTGATCTTCTGCTTCCAGCTCATCTTGTGGTCACGAATATCCTGTTCGATTACCGCCAGTGTCAAAATCTTGGTGACCGAAGCGATCGGGTACCGCTTGGTGGCGTTCTTTTGGTATAGGACCTGGCCACTTTCGGCGTCAATTGCGTAAGCGGACCGGGCCTTCATATCAAAGAAGGCCCGGTTCTTACTGCTAGCCGTCACACCGGTAATCCCACTAACTATGCTGATGTTTAAGCTGATTATGACCAGCAACACCCTTATAACTAACTTTTTAATTGCTATCACTCCCGCTGGTTTCTTTTACATACCTTCATATCATAGCCGAAAAACAAGTAATTTAATATGACGTTTTGTTAACAAATCAGTTCCGAAAACCTAAAAGTTAAAAAGTATCCTTAAGATTATTCCCCTGACTTTATTTTTTCATTATTATCGGTATCATTGTATTTATGTGGATTTCATGATTAAGGGGACAAGTGATATGCAGCAAAGAACGCACCACCGCAAGAGAAGAATTTGGCTAGTTATTATCCTGATTATTTTGGGAATATGGGGAATCCACCGCTATGGTTCACTTAATAATCGCCTCACTAGCGCCTGGAATAAGATTATCTACACCTCAAATGGGAACGTGAGCATCGCGGTCTATTCACCCAAGACACACCGGGTGTATTCCGCTGCTAACAAGCCCAACCATAAGTTTCACGCCGCTAGTACTGTCAAGGTTGCGATCTTAGCAGGAATCCTGCTCAAACAGCCCAGCGGTCTAACTGCCCACCAAGAAAGCCTGGCCAATGCCATGATCGAACAAAGTGATAATACCGCAACGACTGAACTCTTTGAAAACTACCTAGGTAAGCAAGCGGGGCTCCAGCAAACCTTTGATAAGTTTGGGATGACCGATTCTACCGCCCGGGAAAACTGGGGCTTGTCAACGACCACACCGCGTGACCAGATCAAGTTGCTCAATAATATTTTCTATAAGTCCGACATCCTCTCTAGTCAGCAACAACAGACGATTCGTTCCTTAATGAGTAACGTTGACGCCGATCAAACCTGGGGAATCTCTGCGGACAGTAACAACTTTGCCATTAAAAACGGCTGGTTAAGCTACGAAGGTTCTGGCTGGATTGTCAACAGTATTGGTTACGTAAAGAACAACAACGGTACGGACTACACGATTGCCGTGTACACGGATAATAACTCCTCAATGGCGGGGGGCCAACAAACTATCGAGCAGCTCGCCCGGGTAACCAAGAACGCAATGAAGTAAACATTTATTTTTTGATGTGTTACTATCGATTTGTAAGGAAGTGTATTCAATGGATATCAAAAGTAACCTTTTAACCCTTGCTGATGGTAATAAGATGCCCCAAGAGGGCTTTGGCTTGTACAAGGTCGATGGCCAAGAAACGATGACAGAATCGATCCAAAACGCCTACCAGGACGGCTACCGGCTCTTTGATACCGCCCAACTATACGGCAACGAAGCTGAGGTCGGAATGGCCCTGCAAAAGTTAGCCATCCCCCGTAAGGATATTTTCGTAACCACCAAGGTCAGCGAAGACAACCAGGGCTATGACCGGGCAATTGCCTCCGTCAAGGAATCCTTAAAGAAGCTCCAGATGGATTACATAGACCTCTTGCTGGTCCACTGGCCAATTCAGCGCGCCTTCTTTGATACCTGGCGGGCATTTGAAGACCTCAAGAAGGCCGGGCTCGCCAAGTCAATCGGGGTCAGCAACTTTGAGATGATTCACCTCCAATACCTTGCCACCCAAGCACACGAAATGCCGGTTGTGGACCAAATTGAACTCCACCCCTTGCTTACCCAAAAGCCGCTTTTCAAGTTTAATCACGACCACCACATCGTCACCCAGGCGTGGAGCCCACTTGGGCGGGGCGCGGTTCTTAACGAAGCGGTCCTCAAGGAAATTGGTGACCGTCACCACAAGTCACCTGCCCAGGTAATCCTGCGCTGGCACCTGCAAAGCGGCGTTTCCTTTATTCCAAAGTCCGTCCATGAGGCCCGAATTGCCCAAAACGCAGATATCTATGACTTTGAATTGACAAACGATGAAATGCAGCAAATCAATGCCCTAAACGAATACAAGCGTACTGGTCGCGAACCCGAACTGGTTTACGAATATAACAAGCAGTACTAGTTGCTAGGTAGAAAAGCTCCGGCACCGCCCCTTCATTATGAAGGACGGCTGCCGGGGCTTTTTTCTTTTGCGTCCCACTGAACAATCACCTCTCGTTAACCGTCTTTCTCAGTATCGATAAGCTTTCAGAGGCATTTTCAATTATTGCCGGTCCACCAGCAATGAAAGTGATTGCAAAATATTTTTGATAAACGTTTGACAATATTAATTTTACATTGTATATTATAGTCACAAATTAAATTGATAAACGTTTATCAAGAAATTATCTTTTAGAAAGCAATACGAGGTATGAATAACAAAAGTTCGATTATTACAAAGCTTGCGTTTCTATCCGTTTCCTTCGTGGTAACCAGTGCCTACGCCATTCAAGGTTCCCTTCCACAACTAAAGGCCGCCTTGAACGTCACCCAGACCCAGTCTGAGTACCTGGTCACCACCCCTTCCTTTGCCGTCATGATTTTCGTGGTCCTCTCACCACTGCTTCAGGAATGGTTCCACATTTCCGATAAAAAGATCATCATGATCGGGGTCATGATTGTCGGCTTTGCGGGAATTGTCCCGATGTTTGTCGATAACTACACCACGATTTTAATTTCGCGGTTAATCTTAGGGGCTGGTTACGGTTTATATAATTCGCAAGCAATCTCAATGATTTCGGTTTGGTACGAAGGCACTGAGCGGGCCCAGATGCTTGGCTGGCGGGCCGCCGCGGAACAGATTGGTCAGGCATGTACGTTAACGATTGCCGGCTTGTTCCTCAGTTTTGTTGGCTGGCACTTCTCATTTGCGGTTTACTTTCTGGCCTTTTTGGTCCTAATCTTCTTCGCACTGCGGGTTCCTAACGATAGCCAATCACAGGACGAAGACATTGACGAGGACAACTTAGCTGGTAACCTAACAAAGAGTCAGCCGACTATTAAGATCAGCCCGGTGGTTTACCTGCTCGTTCTCTTCGCCTTCCTGCTTGTCACTGATTATGTGGGAATGGAGAACCGCTTCCCCGGATTAGCTGTTATGATTAAAGGGAGCCACTATGCAGGCTCATCGATGTTCTTGTCATTGATGCTGATTGGGGCCACTTTGGGTGGAATCTCTTACGGGACCATCCAAAAGCGGCTCGGTTTCGGGACGGTCTACTTGGGACTCGGCCTGATGGCCCTTGCCAACTTCTTGTTTGGCTTTGCCGGTCGTAACTTTGTCATGATGGTCGTCGGCTTGTTGTTAATCGGCTTCCCACTTCAGTTGGTTTCACCACTGATTTTCAACCTGCTGCCGGACTTGGCACCAGCTAACCGGCAACCACTGGTTACATCCCTCTGCCTGATTGGCTTCAACTTTGGCTCATTTTTCTCCCCATCAATTGCGGAATGGACCAACCACCTGCTGGGGAAGCCAACAAGTGGGATGGGGCTGGCGGCGCCATTCCCCGTTTACGGGGTCGTCCTGATCCTGATTGCGATCATTATTTTTGTTGCTACTCGTCACACTGCAAAACAAGCTCAATAATTTTTGGAGGTCTTTTATTATGCCAATTCAAAACAAAGCAATGCTGATCACCTATTCTGATTCCATGGCCAAGAACATTAAGGAAACTCACGAAGTCCTTAAGGAATACATCGGTGACGCTATTGGTGGTGTCCACCTCTTACCATTCTTCCCATCAACCGGTGACCGTGGTTTTGCCCCTTACCGTTACGATGTTGTTGACTCTGCCTTTGGTAACTGGGACGACGTCGAAGCACTGGGTGAAGACTACTACCTGATGTTTGACTTCATGATCAACCACATCTCCAAGAAGTCAGTGATGTACCAAGACTTCAAGAAGAACCATGACGCTTCCAAGTACAGCGACTTCTTCATCCGTTGGGAAAAGTTCTGGGAAGCTGCTGGTAAGGGTCGCCCTACGCAAAAGGATATCGACCTGATCTACAAGCGGAAGGATAAGGCGCCAGAACAGGAAATCGACTTTGACGACGGTAGCAAGGAACACCTCTGGAACACGTTTGGTGAAGAACAAATCGACATCAACGTTAAGAGCAAGGTTGCCCAAGAATTCTTCAAGCAAACATTAACTGACATGGTTAAGCACGGTGCCGACTTAATCCGGTTAGACGCCTTTGCTTACGCTGTTAAGAAGGTTGACACCAACGACTTCTTTGTTGAACCAGAAATTTGGGACCTGTTAAATGAAGTTCGTGACATTCTGGCACCTTACAAGGCCGAAATTCTTCCAGAAATTCACGAACACTACACCATTCCACAAAAGATTTCCAAGCACGGTTACTTCATCTATGACTTTGCCCTCCCAATGACCACCCTGTACACCCTGTACTCTGGCAAGACAGAACGGCTAGCTAACTGGCTGAAGATGTGCCCAATGAAGCAATTCACTACCCTGGACACCCACGATGGAATCGGGGTTGTGGATGCTAAGGACATCTTGACCGACGATGAAATCAAGTACGCTTCCAACGAACTGTACAAGGTTGGGGCTAACGTTAAGCGGAAGTACTCCAGTGCTGAATACCACAACCTGGACATTTACCAAATCAACTCCACTTACTACTCCGCCCTGGGTGACGATGACAAGGCTTACCTGTTAGCCCGGGCATTCCAAGTATTTGCCCCTGGTATCCCAATGATCTACTACGTTGGTTTACTGGCTGGTTCAAACGACCTCGCCCTGCTCGAAAAGACGAAGGAAGGGCGGAACATCAACCGTCACTACTACACCAAGGAAGAAGTTGCTAAGGAAGTTCAACGGCCAGTTGTTGCTAACCTGTTGAAGCTGTTGTCATGGCGGAACAAGTTTGCCGCCTTTGACCTTGACGGTTCCATCAAGGTGGAAACGCCATCCGAAACGACCATCAAGATTACTCGTCAGGACAAGGATGGGGCTAACGTGGCCGTCTTGGATGCCGATGCTGCTAAGAAGGCCTTCACCATCACTGCAAACGGCGAAACTGTTATGGGACAAAAATAATTTCTCTTCAGAATCTCTCTTAAATCTTCTACAAAAAAGGATTGGCGAAATTTTCGCCAATCCTTTTTAGTTATTATTCTGATTAACCAGAACGTCGCCGATTGTTTGCTTGACGTCCTTGTTTTCGACCCATTGCTTGGTGTTATCTTTGTATGCCTGATAAGCAGGGTCAGCAATGTGTTGACGGTAATTTTCCTCTGACTGGAAGACCTCGTAGATTACCCATTCATTTGGTTTTCCCTCTTCAGTACCCACGTAGACCGCTAACATCCCCGGGTCGTTACTCAGCGCCCCTTGTAACTCAGCTGTCACCGCCTTTTTATATTCAGCCTGGTGGTCGGTGGCAACCGTCATCCGTACGATATTGACCCATAAGTCGTTCGGGGTGCTAATGTTTAGCGCAACATTTTGGTGGCCCATAAACTGGGGAACCAGGTCAATTTCATCATGGTTAGTGACCACGCCATCCATTTCCTGCGCAAACTGCTGGTACTGGTCAGAACTAACGTGTTCCTTGTACGCTTCCTGGTTGTCAAAGGCCTCAAACAGGTAGTTGCTCGTGAGGTCATCTGGCTGGTGTGAAGCATACATTCCAAAGGTACCGTCCTCAATCGCCACCGCCGTAATCAGGTTACCGCGGTTAGCATTTAAGTATTGCTCATACGTATCTGGAGCAATTTTAATCAGGTGCATCTTAAACACGACAGAATTATCGGCATTCATCATAGTTATTTGATCCTCTTGAATTTAATAATGCTTATATCATAAGCCAAAACGCTATCCAAAGTAAACCGAAAACTTTTTGGCACCCACAACAGCAGGCCACGGCACCGTTAAAATGGTATAATGAAAAGTGGAATTGGAACTAATGTGAAGGGAGATTTTTCCAATGACTATGAATCCAAGTAAAGCACAAGATGTTTGGAAAGATGCAGGCGAACACGTTCAATTCACTGTCCTCGAGCTTAATCGACAGGACCAAGCCAAGGAACAAGCAGCAATCCAAGAATTTGTGGACCGCTACCAGGCAATTGTTCGTTCCCTCAGAATTCGTGATAACAAGGGGGATTTAAGAGCCTCACTCGGTTTCAGCAGTGCGGCATGGGACTACCTCTTCCCTGACGCACCAAAGCCGAAGGAACTGGAACCTTACGAGACGCTGGCAACCGAAAAGTACTCAATGCCAGCCACGAAGGGTGATATTTTCCTCCACATTCGGGCTAATGACGAAGCCGTGGTCTACGAACTGATCAGTCAATGTCGCCTCTTCTTGAAAGACATTACTACCGTTGTTGATGAGACGAAGGGCTTCCGTTACTTCGAAGGCCGGGCCATCATTGGCTTCATCGACGGCACCGAGGCACCACAAGTTGAAGATGCCGCTGACTACGCCATTGTCGGCGATGAAGACCCCTTCTTTGAAAACGGGTCCTACGCCTTCGCCCAAAAGTGGCGCCACCACATGGATATTTGGGACAAGTTGACCACTGAAGACCAAGAAAAAGCCGTGGGACGGAAGAAGTTCTCCGATCTGGAACTGCCGGATGGTGAAAAGTTCAAGAACGCCCACAACGTTGCCTCCCAAGCCAAGATTAATGGGGTTGAACAAAAGATTGTCCGGATGAACGTTCCATACTCTGACCCTGCTTCTGGTATCACCGGGACCTACTTCATCGGCTACTCCCGTTACTGGAAGGTCACGAAGACGATGCTTGAAAACATGCTGAAGAACGAGGACTACCTGCTTTCATTCTCCGACATCCTTACCGGCCAGCTCTTCTTCATCCCATCCCGGCCACTGCTTGACAAGATTGCCGATGGTGAATTAAACAAGTAGTTGACAAGCAAAAGAAAAGTTATTACACTGACACCATCATTTACACGGAGGAATCAACCATTGAAGTTTTAATTCTACACATTTTAAGATTGTTAATTCAGCATCCAGCGCGAATTAGCTTTCCCGGGTAGAATTATAATTTCATTTAGTTGGTTCCATTAGTGACGGTAAAGTCCGTCAAAAATAAGGGCCTATCCTACGCGGGTAGGCCTTTTTTTGCGTTCCAGAAAGGAACGTGATTATCTAATGGAACCGATTATTATTAAAAAACTTACCTTCGCATACCCCGGCCAGTCCCCCCTCTTTTCCAACTGTCACTTAAACATTAATAGTGACTGGAAGATGGGCCTACTAGGGCGCAATGGACGGGGCAAAACGACCCTAATGAAGATTCTCTTACACCAGCTGGACTATACGGGGACGGTGACCAGCAACCTTAATTTTGCCTACTTTCCACTGGTTACCAACGAAAGTGGGGACCTGACGATTAATACCCTGCTAGGAGCACCCGGCCTCGCCAACCTGGCCCAATGGCAAATCGAACGTGAGCTAAACACCATGGGGGTCGACCCGACAATCCTCTGGCAACCATACAACACCCTCAGTGGGGGCGAACAAACTAAGGTCCAACTTGCCGCCCCCTTTGCCTTGCCGGGGGCCTTTCTCCTGCTCGATGAGCCAACCAATCACTTGGACCAGGTCGGGCGCAAACAAGTGGCCGCCTACCTACAGACCAAGCAGCAAGGCTTTATCCTTACGAGCCACGACCAGGCATTTCTCGATACCGTCATCGACCATACATTGGTAATTGAACGGCACCAGCTGGTCCTGGAACAGGGCAATTACGCCACCTACTTTGCCCAGAAGAAGCGGCGGGACCAGGAGGCCGCCGCCAAGAACCACCAGCTTAAGGCCGAAATCAAGGAGCTCAAGAAGACCCGGCAGCAACGGGCGAAGTGGGCCCAGCGAGCAGAAAACGAAAAGAAGAATAATGCGCATGCCGACAAGGGCTTCATTGGTGCCAAGGCCGCGAAAATGATGAAGAAAACTGTGACCACCACGAACCGGTTAACCTCCGCCATTGAGGACCGACAAGGGCTAATGGCGGAGGTCGAGGAGATTGTCCCCCTGCCCCTTAACCTGGTAAGGACCCACCACGAAACCCTCCTTAGTGTTGACAAAGTTGCCCTGAGCGGGCCCCCACGTCCCTCTTCCAACCCGTCAGCTTTGCGGTCAAGACCGGACAGCAAGTGGCGCTAATTGGTCCTAACGGAATTGGGAAGTCAAGCCTCATCAAGACCCTCTTTGGGCAGTTTACGGGGAAGATCACGGGAAACATTTCCCTTGCTCACGGGATAAAGATAAGCTGTGTTCGCCAGGACTATGCCACCAACCACGGCACCTTGCGGGAATTTGCCCGGCAGAACCAACTAGAATATGACCAATTTCTTAAAATCTTGCGCAAATTAGGAATGGAAAGAGCCAGCTTCACCGTCCCAATCGAGCAAATGAGCATGGGCCAGCAAAAGAAGGTTGAACTGGCCCGGTCACTAGCTACCCCCGCCAACCTCTACGTCTGGGATGAGCCCCTGAATTACCTCGACACCTACAACCAGGACCAATTGATCAAACTCATTCACGACTACCGACCACCCCTCCTCTTTGTCGAACATGACCAGCGTTTCATCAACGCTGTTGCCAGTGAGAAGGTTGAATTATTGCCCGGGAAATGAAGGCGAAGCTGAAAGGGGGTGTGACATAAGTCTCATATATATTTGAAAATGCTACAGCGCAATACACAAAGGGGCTCTAGCGTTCGAATTCTCCGAACGCTAGAGCCCTCTTTGTGCTTGCGGGGGTTCGAAAACGAAATAGCAAGCTAGTTCTGTCTCACTCCCTCAGCTTCGCTTTTTATTTAAGATTCAGTTCCTGAAACCATTCCAAAAAGAGTGGGAACCACTTGGCCATGTGCTGGTCCTGACGATTGTAGTTGACAATTCCGGTATAGTGGTTGGCAAGGGCAATCCCGTGCCCGCCAGTACTAAACTCGTGAAGTTCAAACAAGACACCATGACCCGCCAACGCATTCGCGTAGTGGGCAACATGTTCCAAATAGGGGGTAAGGCCATCCTTAATCGACCCCCAGATAAACGTTGGCGGCGTCTGGGCCGTCACCAGCTTGGCAACGTCTTCCGTCTGGACACCCATCCGCTGGTCAATTGCCGGCTGGATAACCGGGTAACCAAGGCCGACAAACTTGGCCCGGGTTGCCGGTTGGTTACTGTATGCAGCAGCCAGCTGGCCACCCGCCGAGAATCCCAGGACCCCTAGCCGCTGGGGGTCAAGATCAAGAGCAGTAGCATGATCCACCAGGTAGTCGAAAGCCTGAGCCAGGGCCCGCTTAGCCGCCTGGTAGTCCTTGTGCTCTACTACCGGGTAACGAATGACGAAGGCCTGGAAGGCGTGCGTGGCCATCGTTACCGCCACCCGCTCGGAATCACGTTCCATAATTTTGTTATAGCTTCCCCCGGGGACAATCACGACCCCTGGCAATGGTTCATCCGCGTTGCTATGGTAAATATCAATTGACGAAAATGGTTCATTTAGTTTTACATTCCGAATATCCATCAAATCACCTTATTATGTTTAAGTTGGCCCCCGTGAAGGTTAACATCCTTTAACGGAATCAAGTGGGTATGGTAGCGCAGCCGGTAGTACAGCCACAGGACAAGCAGGAGGGGAACACTGAGGTAGGTTAGAATAATCTGTTGCCACTGCCCCTCCAAAATTGCTGTCGGGTTTTGGCCAATCACGACCACCGCACAAAGGATAACCGCTAAAATTGGTCCAACCGGGTAGAACGAGGCCCGGTAACGGAGGTCATTAATGTCGTACCCCTGTGCTTGATACGCCCGCCGGAAGCGAAGATGGGCAACCGCCATCCCCATCCAGGTCAGGAAGCCGGCCAGACCACTGGAATCAATCAGGAATTCATAGATGCCCGGGCCAAAGATTCCCGTCAAGAAGGTCAAGGAGGCAACCAAAGTGGAAGCCATCAGGCCGTAAATGGGGATCCCCCGTTTATCGGTCCGGCCAAAGATTTTCCACGCCTGACCTTCATGGGCCATCGAATAGATCATCCGGGTGGAAGCATACATCCCGGAATTGGCAGCGGAAATAACTGCCGTTAGGATAACCGCGTTCATCGCACTTGCCGCGAATGCCAAACCAGCCCGCCGGAAAACCAGCGTGAATGGGCTGATGGTAATATCCTTAACCGAAGAGCCCAGGAGGTTCTTACTGGTGTACGGCAGGACACAAGCAATGACAAAGATTGCCAGGATGTAAAAGAGCAGGATCCGCCAGAAGGTCGAATGGATGGCCTTGGGGATACTCTTTGACGGGGTTGCCGATTCACCAGCGGTAATACCCACAAGCTCAGTTCCCTGAAAGGAAAATCCCGCAACCAGAAAGACACTTAAAATTGTCGGGGCCCCACCAACAAATGGTGCCTGCTTGTAAGTTAGATTGTGGAAGCCGATTGCCTGGCCCCCCATGATACCAACAATTACGCATAGACCGACGATTAAGAAGAGGACCACGGTCAGGACCTTAATAATGGCCAGCCAGTATTCTGCCTCACCAAAGGCACTGACAGCCAGGGCATTGACCGTGATGATGTAGATTAGCACGACCAGGCTAAATATCCAGCTCGGCACGTGGGGAAACCAGAAGTTCATGACAATCCCGGCGGTCGTACTATCCACCGCAACGGTCAATGCCCAGTTGAACCAGTAGATCCACCCCATTGAAAAGCCCAAGGCGGGGTCGACGAAGCGGGTACAGTAGGTCGCAAAGGAACCGCTGACCGGCAAAAAGGTCGCCATTTCCCCGAGACTCGTCATCAAGAAGTAGACCATGATTCCCATGATCGTATATCCCACGATTGCGCCACCCGGTCCAGCGGTATGGATTGCTGAACCACTGGCGATAAACAGCCCGGTTCCAATCGAGCCACCTAACGCAATCATCTCTAGGTGCCGGGTTTTCAGTAACCGGCGCACATGATTACTCTGTTCACTCATTATGCCACTCCCTTAAAATAAGCTAGAATCATTCTACACTTCTCAAGCCGCACTTTCAAAAAAGAAGCTGCGAAAAAACACAAAAAGGACGCTAACATTCGGATTTTCCGAATACTAGCGTCCTCTTTATTTTTAACATTATTCTTTTCCCGCCAGGTACTCACCAATGACGTCCATCATGGTCGCCCCGTACTGTTCAAGCTTCCGCTGGCCGACCCCATTGACCAGGAGAAATTCCCGCTGTGTCTGCGGTTTAGACTGGGCCATCTCATGCAGGGTCCGGTCAGAGAAGACCATAAACGGGGGTACCCCCTGCTCATCAGCCAGCTCCCGCCGCTTTTGCCGGAGCTTCTCAAAGAGGGCCGCGACATCTGGTGACTCTACCAGCTGGGTGTGGGCCCGCGATGGTGCCTCTTCTTGACGGCGGGTTACCTTTTTTGCGCCGTCCAGGACCTGCCACCCGGCCTGGGCAATCCGGAGAACCGGGTACTGGGCGCCCGCAGTTTCTAAGATACCAGTTGCGACCAGGTAGTCAATCAGGCTTGCTGCCGCCTGCTTGCTCATCTTTTTAAGGGCCCCAAAGTATTCAAGACTTTGGGCGTCGATTTCACGCATCCGTTGGCTTTGTGAGCCGGTTACCGCCTGGGCAACAACACCCTTACCGAAGCGGCCGCCCAGTTCCTTGACCAGGGCAATCACCTGCTGACTTTCCGGCGTAATATCCTGGACCGTCCGTTGGTCCGTGCAGTTGCTGCAGTGACCACATGGCGGCCAATCCTGGCCAAAGTAACGGACAATGAACTGCTGAAGACATTCCGGCGTGCTAGCGTAATTCGCCACAGCCTGGAGCTTCTGGTACTGGCGGTCACGATAATCATCGTCCGCCGTTGACTGGTCGATAAACCAGCGGTACTGGCGAATATCATTGGGGTGGTAAATCAAGATTGCCTCACTCGGTAGGCCATCCCGGCCGGCACGCCCTGCCTCCTGGTAGTAGGACTCAATGTTCTGCGCACTGGTGGCGTGAATGACGAAGCGAACGTTACTCTTATCGATTCCCATTCCGAAGGCGCTCGTGGCTACGATCGTGTTGACCCGGTCAAACTGAAAATCATCCTGAACCTGGGCCCGGTCAGCCGGATCCATGCCAGCACGGTAACCCGCAACGGAGAAGTGCTGCCCAGCCAGGTAATCGGTAAGCTCATCAACCCCTCGCCGGGTATTAACGTAGATTATCCCCGCCTCATCCTGGTGCTCCTTTAGGTAGTCACGGATGTAACGGCGGGTGGTCGTCTCCGGGTGAGCCACCTGAAAGCTGATGTTAGGCCGGGCAAAACTCGTGATAATAAAATTATCCTTGCTAATTCCTAATTGGTCACCAATATCTTCCTGAACTGCCGGGGTAGCCGTCGCCGTTAGGGCAAGAATATTGGGGTGCGACTTCAGATGGTCAACCGCATCCTTTAATTGCCGGTAAGCCGGCCGAAAGTCATGACCCCACTGTGATATACAGTGAGCCTCATCGATTGCAACAAGGTCAATTGGAAGAAAATTTAACTGGTAGCGAAAGTAGTCCATGTTAAGCCGCTCGGGAGTAACATAAATTAGCTTGATCCGGCCCTCATAGGCGCCCCGCAGGATCGGGTTGACCTCCTCCTGGGGAATCGTCGAATTGATGGCCGCCGCGTTAATCCCGTTTTGCCGCAGGGAATCTACTTGGTCCTTCATTAAGGAAATCAGTGGGGACACAACGACCGTAATCCCGTCATTGACCAGGGCCGGAATCTGGTAGCAAAGCGACTTACCGCCACCAGTTGGCATGACGGCAAGAACATTTTGCTTAGCAAGGACCCGGGAAATCACCTCTGATTGGCCCTTGCGAAACTTCGTAAAGCCAAAATTATCTTTAAGAACCTGCTCCGGTGACATACCAACATTCCCTTCTCTATTATCTATCTTATAAGTACGGCTGCTCGAGCCCCATGCACTAAATTTTAGGAACGCTTGGCAATCAAGACCTTAGTTGTAATCCAGGGACCTCCCCACCAGCCATCAAAGCCGGTATTAATGACTTGAATGTCGTCAAAGCCAACGTTGCTAAGGACTTGACGATATTCCTTCATTGCCCGCGTATCCACAATTACGAGGGTCCCGTGGGCCTTCAGTACCCGGGCAGTTTCCTGAAGCGCCCGGCCTCGTTGAATGGCGGGTGTGATGTTATGCAGGGCTGAGTCAATCACCACGTAGTCAAATAGCTGGTTAGCAAACGGTAAGTTCGTCATTGACCCATCAACTAGTTTTACCCGGTCCGCCAACTTAGCGGCAGCAACCCGCCGCTTGGCGATTTCCAAACTCTGCTGCCAGTCGGCAATTCCCGTTACCTTTCCGGAGGCCTGGAGCTGGCCGGCAATCATCATTAAGTCTGTCAACCGTCCAGCACTTAAGTCCAGTACCTGGGAATTCTTAGGGATTGCCAACTGCTGTAGAAGGCGTTGCCAGATCTTCTCGTGTCCCCGGGAAACGGTATGGCAAAAGATTCCGGCCCAAATAATAATCAAGGCCACCCATATCAGGTTCCAGTATTCATGACTGGCAAAGGCACCAATGAGACCGGTAAATACGGCAATTAGCGCAATAATAGCAATGGTAACAACACTGATAGCACTCTTTCTCACTCTTCTCCTCCTTAATCTTGGATAAGTTCATTTAACCGCTGAATATCCTTGGTACTGCCCACAACTGTAATCTTGTCGTGGGGCTGGATAACGTCATCCGCCTGCGGCATTTGGTTAATCTCGTCGTTTTCGCTCACAATGATGATCACGTTAACCCGGTAACGGTTCCGGAAGTCAATTTCCCCAATGGTTCTTCCATAGAACTTCGGGTTATTAACGTTGATCTCCGCCAGGGTCGTTTCCTTGCTGAGGTTTACATAGTCAACTAGGGTCGGATTCAGTTGCTGGAAGATCAGCCGCTTTGCCAAATCATGCTCGGGCCGCACCACCATATCCGCCCCCACCCGTTCCAGGACACGGGCATGGTTAACATTTTCTGCTCGGCAGACAACGTCAGGAGCCCCTAGGTCCTTGGTAATCAAGGTAGCCATGATGCTGGCCTCGATGTTTTTTCCGATTGAAATGTAAACATGGTCAAAATGGCCAATGTCGACCTCCCGCAATGCGTCCTCATCCTGGGCATCGGCAACAATTGCCCGCATCACGGTGTTTGCCAGCTCATTAACGACTTCAGGGTTGGCGTCAATTGCTAATACCTCCTGACCGGCAGCAACCAGTGACTCACAAATTGCGGCCCCAAACTGGCCGATGCCAATTACGGCATAGCTTTCTTTTTTAGCCAATTAAAACACTCTCCTCTGGATAACGGTAACTCTTCACGTTCGGCTGGGCATTGAAGATTGAGAACATTACGGTGTAGATGCCCACCCGGCCGATAAACATTAATGACATAATCACGAGCTGGCCAAAGAGGTTCAAACTCTGGGTGATTCCCAAAGAAATCCCGGTAGTCCCGAAGGCCGCTAGCACCTCGAAAGTCACGTAGCTCAGGGAATCATGCTTGGGAAGGTCCTGGGTTTCCACCAGCAACAGGATAGCCAGCATAACGATACAAAGGGCAACAAAGAATAGGGTCAGGGCCCGGTTGATGTTGCTCTGGGTAAAGCGCCGGTGGGCAAAGTTCGTGTCACGTTGACCACGCAGGGTCGCAATACTCTGGGTAGCCAGTAGACCAATTGTGGTCGTCTTGACCCCACCAGCCGTGGACCCCGGCGTACCACCAATAAACATCAATATGATTGTCAGGCTGATTCCCGCGGCACTCAACTTGGTATAGGGGAAGGTAACTAGACCGGCCGTCCGCGGGGTAATTGCCATGAAGAGGGTATTTAGTAACCGCTGGGGGTAACTAATTTGGTTGCTCAACTGGGCCAAATTGTGTTCCGTCACAAAGTAAACAATAAAGGAAAGGACAAAAATCACGGCCCCGGTCCGCAAGGCTAACTGGGTATGGAGGAAAAGGTGGTGGTACTTATGATAGTTGAGGAGGTCCTTCCAAACTAAGAAACCAAGTGAACCAGCAACAATTAACACAGCCAGGACACAAATCATGTAAGGGTCATTCAGGTAGTTTTCCATGCTGTTACCAAAGAGGTCAAAACCGGCATTACAAAAGGCCGAAATGGAATGGAAAATGCTGAACCAGATTCCCTTCCCCAACCCGTAACGGGGATAGAAGTCGAAGAACAAGAAGGCCGCCCCGCAGACTTGAATCAACAGCGATAGTTTAATAATCAGGTAAACAACGTTCAGCTGTGACAAGTTATCCAGGTTAAGGGCCTCTTGAGTCAGCAGACGGGTCGACATCCGCACCCGGCGGCGAATCATCAACGACATCATGACGGCGAAGGTCATAAACCCTAGGCCCCCCACCTCCATCAAGAGGGCAATCACCGTCTGCCCAAAGAGGGTCCAGTGGGTGGCCGTGCTAACTAGGGTCAACCCCGTCACGCAGGTCGCACTCGTCGACGTAAAAAAGACCGTCATAAAACTGGTACGGAGGCCACTGGCGGTCGAACACGGCAGTAACAATAAAACTGTCCCGATGGCAATCACCACTAAGAATCCCAAAGTCAGTAATTTGGGAAATGAATAGCGGTGCTTATTGATCTCTATCAAGCTACTTCCCCCTATTGTCTTATCAATTAATTATAAGCATTTTTATGGGGGCCTGTACAACTATTTCCCGGGAAATAGAAAAGGGAGAAGCTGAAAAAAAGCATTAGAGTGTGCCTTAATATAGGACGATTATTGGTACGGTACGGGACAGCGATCGTCCGTAATCAATGGACTTGCCTTGCGACGCTAGATACTAGGAACATGCTTTGACGCGGAGCAATCCTATTTGGTTTCCACGCGATTACCGTGTAATATTCGTAAAGCAAAAGTGGCTGGTGAGAAAACATAGTTTTCTCTCAGCCACTTGTCTTAATCATTGCTACCCGGTAATACGACTTATATATGATGTTTGGATGTTAATTGGATGAAAGGAAAATAATTCGATATTATCGTAGCAACGTCATTTTCATTATGTAGTAGCAAATATCAAATTTGCTTTTTTTATTATAGCAAAAAATATTGTGAAGTAAAGTACTATTTAAAAATGTTAACGTTTGGCAACTATTTTTTAACATTGAAACTGCCCTGTAACGATAGAGTTTTCATTAAAACTATAATCATTGTGAAAGTTCACACAGTCAGTGCTCAATCCGTCCACCACTCCGGCGTATTTACGACCACTTGCTGGGCACCGCCGGCCGTTTGCAAAAAGGCCTGACCAGTTGGTAAACCTGCTACCGTAGAAAACGGTACCGTCGTTGACAGGGCGGTTAATTCGTCGACACTTAGGAGACGGTGAATGAGGACCGTATTAAACTGTGACCGCATTTTAGCGGGCAGGTCTAGCGGGGACTGGGTTGTCAAAATCATCCGAAGATGAACCTTGCGTCCCTCCCGGAGGACCTGAAAAATTCCGTTGTGACTAAGGGACTGGTCGTTAGCGGACAGGTAACGGTGGGCCTCGTCAAGAACGATGTTCACCGGAAAAGCGGTCCGTTTCTGGAGACGGTTATTTAAGATAATCTTGAGAAGGTAGGAAATAATGGTCCCTTGACGGCTTTCAAACTGTTTTAGCATGGAGAGGTCAATGACTAGGGTCCGGTGACTGCTGCGGTGGGCCAGGAACATCTTCAGGACAAACGAAAGCTCTGTTTTTGCCCTTCCCGGGTGGGGGACCATATCAAAAATCCGGCGAAAGTAAGGGGTGCTCAGGCACTCACGAAGGTTCATCATCGCCGTCCATGCCCGACTAATGGTGGCGTAATCATACACCTGACCCAGCAAGTGGTAGTCGGCCCGGCTATCTGGAAAGGGAATGACCATTTCTTCAACTAGTTGGTCTGGCAATTGGGCAATTTGATATTCACTCGTCCAAGTGCTCAACTGGTTGAGTAATTGTTGGTACTGGTCGATCGCCTGGCCCAGTTTTTGGTAGCAGCCCGGCCGCTGAACCAGGTTATGCTGAACCTTCAGTGCGTCGATTGCCTGAACCAATTTCTCCGTTAATAAGGGTGACAGTTGGGTCCCCAGTACCTCCTGCAATTCACTAGCACTGAGTTTCCCCGCTTCCAGGTATGCATTTTCTCCCAGAGTATAGGTCACAGCGTTAGGTAATTGGGCATACTCGCCTGTTGGATCAAGGACGATTGCGGTCTGGTTCTCATGCTGAAACTGGTCGAGCAAAGACAAGGTCGTAGTAGTTTTCCCACTTCCCGTCTGTCCGACGATCAGTAAGTGGTGGGCCTTAAGAAAATCCACGGCGACCCTTTTGCCGTCAACCAAATTAAGTGCGTTTGCTACCATTATTGTTCCTCCTCATTTCCGCTCTGTTGAATTATCCTAGTTGGTATCTTACCGCCGCTTCTGGAAGAATGGTAACTATATAAGGAGTGATATTTTTTAATCTTTTAATCGAACATACGTTTCAGGATATGATATAATATTCTTAACAGAGAATAGTGTTCAGGTATTAATTAGCTTTGTCGACTGGCCAATGATGA
>NZ_AZGM01000063.1 GCF_001435935.1 Limosilactobacillus panis DSM 6035 | reverse complement strand
TTTGTTAAATTCCGAATGGTGCTTCTGATTCAGAGGCTTTTTGTCACAACCCCCTTTATTTTATTCAAATCAGTAATTAATAAATACCATCGTAAGCCTTTTGGAAGAGCTTGATAACTTCTTCCTTGGTTCCCTTACGAGGGTTAGAGAAGGCGTTCCCATCCTTGAGGGCATTTTCCGCCATCAACTCGAAGTCTTCTGGCTTTGCGCCAATAGCCTTGATGGAGTCCGGAATACCAATGGCCTTTGCCAGTTCACGCATCCCGTCGATGGACTTGTGAGCGGCTTCCATCGTAGTCATGCCAGTGGTGTCGTAGCCCATGATTTCAGCCAACTTAGCAAAGCGGTCTGGGCAGGCGATGATGTTCCATTCTTCAACAACTGGCAGCATCAGTGCACAGCAGACACCGTGAGGAGCGTCGTATTGACCACCCAGTTGGTGTGCCATGGCGTGAACGTAACCCAGGTTGGCGTTGTTGAAGGCCATGCCGGCAAGCATTTCCCCTTCAACCATCTTGGTCCGGGCTTCTACGTTGTGACCATTAGCAACTGCTTCTGGCAGGTACTTTTGGATGATCTTGATGGCCTTTTCACATTGGCTATCGGTGATGTCGTTGTGGTCAACGGAGACAAATGGTTCCACCGCTTGGACGTAGGCATCCAAACCGGTAGCGGCCGTGGTTGCTTGTGGGATATCCAACATCAGCATTGGGTCGTTGAAGGAAACCAGTGGGATGTTCCGCCATGAAACCACGACGAACTTCAGGTGGGTTTCTTCGTTGGTGATAACGGCGTGACGGGTCAGTTCGGAACCAGTCCCGGCAGTCGTGTTAACCGCCATCAGTGGTGGCAGTGGCTTTTCCAGAGTTTCGATACCGGCAAGCTTGGTAATGTCGTCACCGTTCGTCAGGATAATACCAATCCCCTTACCACAGTCGTGAGCAGAGCCCCCACCAACGGTGATGATACTGTCACAGCCATTGTCCAGGTAGATTTGCTTACCCTTCTTGATGTCGCGAATCTTTGGGTTTTCTTCCGCACCATCGAAGACAACGTATTCAACGCCAGCAGCCTTCAGGGAGTCCAGAGTTTGGGCAACTGGACCATTTTCCAAGTTAACGATGTGGCCACCAGTTACGACCAGGACCTTGTGCATGTTAAGCATCTTTGCCCGGTCACCAATCTTCTTGATAACACCGGGGCCAAAGAAGTTAACACTTGGCATCAGAAAATCAAATTGACGTTCCATTAAATAACAACTTCTCTCTTTAATTTTTTACGTTCTAATAATTACACATTTTAGAGATCTTTGCAACAATTTTCACGAACTGTTTCCTTTGATTTATCGCATTCTAATGCGGTTTCAAAACGTATTAACGTGGTAAATCTCGATTTTTATCACAAGTGTTAAAGAAAGGGAGTGAGACAGAACTAGCTTGCTAGTCCGTCTTTCGACGCGAAGCTAGCCTGTAAAGAACCCCCGTCGAAGTGAAGCAAGTCTTTAGGAAGCACAAAGAGGGCTCTAGTATTCGGATTTTCCGAACGCTAGAGCCCCTTTGTGTACTACGCTGTAGCATTTTTAACTATATGGGGAACTTATGTCACAGTCCCTTACTTATAAGACATTTTCAAATTCCTGACGAAGCAGGGCCGCCTCATCATCATGGGTATGCAGGCGATAATCGGCCGTGGCCAGGGAGTCACCCGGCATCAAGCTGATTTGCGGGTTGACCGCCAGCTGCTTCATCTTGAGGCCAGTGACTACTAGGCGCATTGCTGCCTGGGCCTGGCTGCCCCCGTGACCGCCAAAGGTAACCAGGCTAACCGGCTTCCCCTGCCATTCCTTGGCCAGGTAGTCAATCGCGTTCTTCAGGGCCGCTGGATAACCCCAGTTGTACTGGGGGAAGAGAAAGATAAAGCCGTCATATGACTGAACTAACTTACTCCACTTCCGGGTCTTGGCATGGGTGTAGAGGCCGGTGAAGGGGATGTGCGGTTCATCCAGCATCGGCAGGTTAACCTTCTTCAAGTCAACCACATCGAAGTGAACCTGCTGACTCTTCATCAACTGGACCCGCAGCCAGTCGGCCACCTGCTTGCTCCGTCGGTTGGGCCGGACACTACCAATCAGAATTGCCACTTTCTTCATATCATAATCACCTCAGCTCCAGTATAGTTCACGAAAAGAGGACCGTCACACCTTACGCTTACTACTTGTGATAAGGCAGGCCGTTGATAATCGTGAAGGCCCGGTAAATCTGCTCACTCAATACTAACCGCATCAACTGGTGGGGCAGGGTGAAGCGGCCAAAGGAAATCTGGGTGTCAGCCCGCTTCAAAACCGCCGGGCTCAGTCCCAGTGATCCGCCAATAACAAAGGTGATATCGCTGTGACCGTAAGTTGCCAGCTGGTTGATCTCCTTGGCAAACTCCTCAGACGACCGTTCCTTACCCTTAATTGCCAGGGCGTAAACGTACTCCCGGTCCTTAATCTTGTTGAGGATGCGCTCCCCCTCCTTGGCCATTACCTCATCCATCTCGGCCTGGCTCAGGGATTCGGGCGCCTTTTCGTCAGGCACCTCAACAACCTGGAACTTACAAAAGCGGCCCAGGCGCTTGCCATACTCCGCAATTCCCGCCTTAAAGTACTTTTCCTTTAACTTACCGACACCAATTATTTTGATATTCAAGATATCCACCACTTTCCACACGTTTTCCACAAAGTTATCCACAGGCTGATTTGGGGATGAAATATATCTCCGAATGTTCGCTTCTTAATTCACAAATAAACCGTTTTCTGAGAATGGACTTATCCACAGTTATCCACAAAAACAATCGTTCGCTGTTGATAACTATAGTTGTTGATATAGCAGCGTTTAACGGGTGCAATGTGGAAAAGTTTTCCACTTATCCACCACTAGCCCCGCTGCCTGTGGATAACTTTCTTATTCGCTAATGTGCCGATTTCACAGCAATGTTTACCAAAATAAAAATTTTCCACTAGTTATCCACCAACTTATCCACAGAAAATATCAACAGCTTTTCTTTCATATTTCTCCCCTAAAATAACACGGCTTGTGGCATTTAAGCAACTTACCGTTGTTAAGTGAATGTTAACCTTTAAATAAACGGGTAACATTCGGTTTTAAAAATGCATTTGCGGATAAAATCCGTCCCGGTTATCGACAAAGTGGGCAAAATAAAAAAGACCCCCTACCGACTTTTGCACAGGCAGGAAGTCATTTTAGTTAGGCGTAACTGTGGGCAATCTTACCAGCGACCGCAGAAACAATCGCTGCTAAGAGGTCGTCAATAAAGGTGTTAACATGTTGGCCGTCGTGGTCGTACTTCGCAATAATCCCCTTCTTGACCCGGTCGAAATAACCAAAGTTGGTCGTCCCAATCGTCCCGTAGATGTTGGCAATCTGCAGGGCCAGGGTTTCATCAACCCCGAAGACACCGGCGTCATTGACGATGATGCTCGACAGCGGCTCCGCAACCTCACCCTTCTCGGTCAGGCGGTCGAGTTCCAGCATGACCATTGCATTGTTAAGGAGCTCCCGCTTGTGGAGGGCGTCCTGCAGGTATTCAGTACACCGTTCCTTGGTTAGCTGGGGCTCAAATTCAATTTGCGACTCGTAGATAATGTCAATTAAGTCATCCAGGTTAACCCCCCGCTCCTTCAAGCGGCTAACGACGAATTCGTAGGCCTTCGTGTCCGGGTATTTAAATTTACGATTGTTCATTTATTTCACCGTCCTATTTCGAAATTAAGTTATTAGCCATTCTACCACTATTAATACGGAAAGCATGGCTTAATGCTCTTTTAGTTTTCCGAATATTACACAGTAATCGCGGAAAAACCAAATAGGCTTGCTCCGCGTCGAAGCGTGCTCCTAGTGTCTAGCGCCGCGAAGCAAGTCCATTGATTACGGAGCACTCTGAAGCTTTTTTCCCAGCTTCTTTCTTGTTTATTCACCATCATCTTCCTGCTGGTTGTCGTCGGTATTGGCGGCTTCCTTGGTCAGGTGGAGGGTGGCCGTTTGCTGGTGACCATTCCGGTAGAAGGTGACCTTCGTGGTGTCACCAACCTTGTACTTGTACAGGGCCGCCCGTAATTCGTTCGTGTTGTTAATCTTCTTGTCACCCAGCTGGATAATCACGTCGTACTTCTTCAAGCCCGCGTTATCAGCAACCGAGCCGTTAGCAACCTGGAGGATCACGACCCCCTTATTGACGTTGCTTGGCAGCTTAAGGACGGACTGCTGTTGGTCGGTAGTAACGCTGCTCAAGTCGGCCATCCCCAGCCCCAGTGCTGGCCGGGAAATCTTTCCCTTCTTGACCAGCTGGTTGATGATGCTGACCACCTCGTTACTTGGGATGGCAAAACCAATCCCTTCAACCGAGGAGCCATCATTATCGGAGGAGAGCTTCATTGAATTAATCCCGATTACCTGGCCGGCCATATTAATCAGGGGGCCACCAGAATTCCCGGAGTTAATTGCCGCATCGGTCTGGATAACGGACGTCAGCGTGCCATCGGTTCCCGCCTTAAGGGTCCGGTTCTTTGCGGACACAATCCCCTTCGTTACGGTGTTGGCATACTCACTACCCATTGGGGACCCAATTGCCAGAACATCCTGCCCGGCCTTGATTGAGTTCGAGTTCCCAAAGGAAGCAACTTCCTTCACGTTGGCTGCGTTGATTTTTAGTACGGCCAGGTCCGTAGCGGAATCCGCCCCCACTAGTTGGGCGTCAACCTTCTTGCCATTGCTCAGAATGACTTGGAGGGCGTTGGACCCCGAAACAACGTGGTTATTAGTAACGATGTACGCCGTGTTGCCGGACTTCTTGTAGATAACCCCGGAGCCTTCACTGGCGGTCTCCAGCTTGTTACTATCACTTGACGACGAGCTGTCCCCGCCCTGGATAGTACCGAAGATTCCCAGCGCACCGTTGCCCTGCTGGACCTTCTGCTTGTTAAGGACACTGACCACCGTCGATTGGACGGAATCATAGGCCTTCGTCGACTGGGTGTTCAGGTTAGCCTTATTGCCGTTTACCTTGGTCCCGCCGGACTTGTTTGACCCCATCGGTACCCGGGTACTAACAGTGGCCTCGTGGTGCTGGATGGCGCCGTTAATGCCGAGCGTCACGCCACCACCGATCAGGCCGGCTAGTAAGCCGACCCCGGCGACCTTTGCCCAAAAGCGGCGACTAACTGGTTTATCATCCTTCATTACTCATTCCTCCATCAGTAAATCTCACTTTTACCCTACCGGAAAGTTATGAAATTTCTTTGAATAAACCGTTACAGGACCATTAATTTGCTTGGTTGCTCCGGCTCAGCGTCATCGAGGCGGAAGTCGTGGTCCACGCCAAAATCGTGTTGCTCCATCATGCTGGCAACGGTGAGGTGGGCCAGGGACCGCATGTTGTTGTGCTGGCTGCGGTGGCCGAGGAAAATCTCCTTGGTCCGCCGGCCGACAACACTCATCAGGGCATCGGCCCCCTCCTCGTTGGATAGGTGGCCCTCATCCCCTAAAATCCGCTGCTTGAGAGGCCAGGAGTACGGGCCCATCCGGAGCATTTCCGTATCGTGGTTACATTCCATCAGGTAAGCGTCCGCATCCTTGATGGTCCCCGCAACCCGGCTGGAGACGTAACCGGTGTCGGTCAAGATGCAGAAAGTTTTGTTGTCGTGGTGCACCTGGTAGAATTGGGGTTCCGCTGCGTCATGGGAAACCGCAAAGCTCTCGATATCCATATCACCAAATTCCTTGACGCTGTTAGGCGCAAAGATAAACTTCTGGTCTGCCGGAATCTTGCCGACCTTGCTGGCCATCGCGTCCCAGGTCCCCTGGTTGGCGTAGACGGCCATCCCGTACCGCCGGGCGAGGACCCCGACACCGTGGCAGTGGTCGCTGTGCTCGTGCGTTACAAAGATGGCCTCAACATCGGCTAGTGAGCGGTTGATTTTATTCATCAACCCCTCAATTTTCTTCCCACTGAGGCCCGCGTCAATCAGGATCCGGTGGTGGTTGGTCTCCAGGTAGGTCACATTGCCGGTGCTCCCGCTTGCTAGAATGCTGTAACGTAATGAATCGGTATCTGTCACCAATAATTTCCCCTTTTTACAATTATTTAATACTATCCATGTTCACGGTGTCCGGTGACGTCTTCATCACCGTGCTATTAAAGGCGTTGACGTTCAGCCGCTGGGTCGTGTCAGACGTCTTCGTCTTGATCTGCACTAGCCAGGTTGGGACGTATACTGCCCGGTCGTGATTATTCGTCGTCAGCAGTTTGGTGTAGCCCAGGATTGCCCAGCGAATCTGTGAATCGTTGGGAATCTGATTATGCCGGTATAGCCAAATAACCGCGTGCTGCTGGCTAATCGCTGTGGCCCGTTGCTGGAGGGTCATCGGGTTCTCAATGTAGCCCTGTGTGTAGCCCGTTACCTGGTTGCCGTTATTAAGGTGGAAACGGACCTGCCCATCATTATTTAAGACTGGCTGGCCCTTAACCATCTGCGTGTAGACAACCGTCTTTTTGTCAGAAAGTTGGGCGTTGTAGCGGTATTTTGTCCCCAACGGCACTTGCCGGGCCGACTTAATTACCTGGTTGAGCCGGTCATCCGGGTGAGTGTGACTAACCTTGATTGGTGAGTCAAATTCACTGTTGAGCTCGCTATCTGAGAAGTGGGCGGTCTGGTTCCGTAGCTTAGTCATCTGCTGCTCAAGTTGGCCCCCATCTCCGGACCGGGTTCCCGAAATGTAGTAACCAGAAGGCTGATGCCTTGAAAGGGACGTATAGGTAATTGAGTCCGCCCGCATTTCCTTAAGGACCGCGGTCTGGTGGCCCTGCTGACTATTTGAAATGGTGAACCGGCTCCCCTGAAAAAGGAGCTCACAGCCCACGATGATATCGAAGGCAAGGAAGGCAAACAGGAAAATCCATTGAATACGTTTAAAATTCATTTTCGTGCCCCCTCACTTAATCAATTCCGTGTAGTTGATCCAGTTACCATGGTACTTCACAAAGTAAGATGGTGTTAACTTAACGACCTTCTTGTTCTTATTATCGGTCTTCCACAGGTAGCCAACCCGCAGGCCCTTAACTTCCCTAAAGTGGGAACTGGCGTGCAGTTGGTCAAAGACGACCGTGCTTGACGGCAGGCGGACTTCCTGCTGGTCAATTGGCAATGGCACCTGGACGGAGTAAATACTCATCTGGCAGTGCTCGGTCCCGCCACGGGTCAGGCGTAACTTGATCGTCCCGTAACCGTCGTTGTTAAAGATTGGAAAGTCATCGACGTAGCTGCGGTAGGTTAACCGCCGCTGGTGGTCGTTGACCCCGTCAAAGCGGATGTTGCTTAGCTGGACCCCCGTCTTAACAAGGCGGTTGTAGAAGTACGAGTACAGTTGTTCGTTGGTCCGCTTATCGTCGTTGTTCAAGAAGGCCTTGTAGTTGACCGTTCCCCGGTCCTGGTTAAAGGTCATCCGCCGGTTAGTCCCGTTTGAGTAGACGACGTTGTTGCCATTATGGCTGGTCGTAATGTTAGCGTGCTGGTTGCTGCTCATCAGGTTCGTCGAGAGTGTATCGATGTTCTGGTTGGTTACCTGAAAGGCAAAGGTCGGTAGGCTAAAGCCCCGTGGGTAGGTCATTACTGTCTGCCCGTTAACGATTTTATGGTCAACGGGGATCCGGTTAGCATCCTTAGCGATATTTTGAACCTTGTTAAAGTTGCCCTTGCTGAGCCGCAAGCGGTAAACTCCGTAATGGTGGTCACTCAGCAGGTAAATTTCCCGCGGCCCCCCCAGGGGAATCACGATGTGGTTAATCTGGTTAATCTGGTCGCTATTGATCGACTGGGAGAAGGTCTCGTTAAAGACCACCGTCGGCACCCCATCCGGGTAACTCATCATCAGTGAGTTACGCCGCCGCAGGTAACTCAGGTAGACATCACTGTTATTGCTTTTGACGGTCGAAACCCGACCAAACTGCCAACTATGAATGTTGACCTTAAGCTTGCGGATCAGGTTGACCTGGGGGTTATACAAAATTGCCTGGTTTCCCCGCCGGTTAGTCTGGACCAGGCTGGTTGGCAGGTAAACATCCCCCATTGATTGGGTCGTAAATTGTTGGTTCGAATGAATCAGGTTGTCACGCCGGGCGCCCTCGTATTGAAAAGGATTCGTCCAGACCAGTCCGGAAATCAGCAGGCTGATGATTACGACAAGCGCTAAGGCAAATGATAACCAGTTAGTCCTTAGTTTCTTGAGCATCCCAGTCATCCTCCTCTTCATAAGGTACGTATGGCAGTGAAATATAGAAGGTCGAACCCTTTCCTTCGACACTGTCGACCCAAATTTGGCCACCGAGCATGTTGACAACCTCCTTGGAAATTGCCAGGCCGAGCCCGGTACCACCCTGCTTCCGACTCCGTGCTTTATCAACCCGGAAGAAGCGGTCAAAGATCCGGCCCAAGTCCTTGCGCGGAATCCCTAGGCCCTGGTCCGAGATACTCAGGATAACGTGGTTATGCGTCTCCAGCAGGCGGGTCGTGATTACACCACCGTCTGGCGAATACTTAATCGCGTTGTTCATGATGTTGTCAATTACCTGGGTGAACTTATCAGTATCAATTTCCACCCAGAGGTCCTTGCTGGTGAAGTAACGCTCAATCGTGTACTTCTTGCTATTTTCGTCATTCTCGTTCTTCTTAATGATCATGTCGAAGCGGTTCAGGATGTAGTTGAATAGCTCCTTAATATTGACGTATTCTAGGTTCAACTTGGTGGTCCCGGAATCCATCCGCGACAGGCTCAAGAGGTCGTTGATCATCCGGATCATCCGGTCAGTCTCGTTTTGAATCACCGTCAAGGACTTCGGGGCAATCTCCTTATCCTGCCAGGCCCCGTCGCTCAAGGCCTCGACGTAGCTGTGGACACTGGTCAGTGGGGTCCGGAGTTCGTGGGAAACGTTGGAAACGAATTGCTTTCGTTCCCGCTCTTCCTTTTGCTGGCTAGTAACGTCGTGAAGGACACAGACCAGCCCACTGACAAAGCCTGATTCACGCTGGATAGGTGAGAAGTAGGCGTTTAATATCAGGTCGTTCCCCTCGTTGGACATGTCGATGATCATTTCTTCCTGGTCCGTGTTAATTAACTGGCGGACGGTGTAGTCGTGACGGATGTCTAAGACGTCAATGATTGATTTCCCAATCAAATCGTCCTCGTGGTCAACACCGAGCAACTGGAGGGCCATGTTGTTGACGATGGTCACGTTACCCCGCCGGTCGGTCGCCAGGGCCCCATCGGACATGTGGGACAGGACGCTGTCAAGCCGCCGCCGTTCTGAATCCGACGATTCCTGGGCCTCCTCAACCCGCACGGAAAGGTTGTTAACCGCCCCGGCCAGTTGGCCCAATTCATCATTTCCCATCACCCGAACCTGACCAGAGAAGTCACCACGGGCAATCCGCAACGTTTGCTTCCGCATTTCCTCAATTGGCCGCGTTATTTCCTGGGAAATAAGGATGGCCAAGAAGAGACTCAGGGCAATAGTAATTAGGGCCGCCGATAGGTAGATCAGGGTAATACTGTTGATGTTGGAGTAGACCCCTTCCAGGCTGGCCCGCAGGTATACCGCCCCGACAACGTTATTGTTGCTATCGTTTAGGGGAATAACGTTAACGTAGTAGCGGTTATGGTTGGAACTATCATAAATGTTTTCGGAGTGGGTCCGGTTATTGACCAGGGTGGCCTTGATCGTACCATCGGTAGTCTTTTGGCCCACGATTCCCCGGTTGTCACTCGTACTGGTGCTCCGGATGATCCTCTTACTGTCAATTACCCGGATTTCCGAGATGTTATTGTTATTGACTTCTGACAGGATCTGCCGCATCTGCTGGTTGGCCTTCTTCTTGTTGGGCCGGGAAAGTTGTTCACTCAGAGAATTGTCAACGTACGACGGCAGTTCAATGGTTTGTTTAAACGTATTCAGGTTTTGATGCTCCAATTGACGCACAAAAACCGCCCCGACGCATTCCAGCGTTAACATCAGCATTAACGCAAACACGAGGGCGATTTTTACCCGAATCGATTGATAAAATTTTAACTTGCTATTCACAACCGTTCAGCCTCTAATTTTGATTGGGATTTGCTAAGTAGTAACCAACACCCCGCCGGGTAATCAACCATTGTGGCTGACTTGGATTATCCTCAATCTTTTCACGAAGCCGCCGAACAGTAACGTCCACCGTCCGGACATCACCGAAGTAGTCATACCCCCAGACGGTCTGCAGGAGGTGCTCCCGGTTAATAACCTGACCAATGTGTTGGGCCAGGTAGTGGAGAAGCTCAAACTCCCGGTGGGTCAAGTTGATGTTCTCACCCCGTTTGGTGACGGTATAGGCTTCGGGGTGGATGGTCAAGTCGCCGACCTTGATATCGCTGTTCTTATCCTCTTCCGCTGGGGCCTTCAGCGTGGCCTGCCGTCGCAGGTTAGCCTTAACTCGGGCAACCAGTTCCCGATTAGAGAACGGCTTGGTAACATAATCGTCGGCACCGAGTTCCAGGCCGAGAACCTTGTCTAGTTCCGAGTCCTTCGCCGTAACCATGATGATTGGCATTGTGTGCTTGGCCCGCACCCGCTTGGCAACCTCCAGGCCGTCGATCTTGGGGAGCATCAGGTCCAAGATAATCAGGTCAGGGTCCTCAGACTCCACCTTTTCCAGGGCCTCTTCGCCGTCAAAGGCCACAACGACTTCGTAACCTTCCTTTTCCAAATTAAATTTTATGATATCTGAAATTGGCTTTTCATCATCAACAACAAGAATTTTCTTCGCCATATCAATAATCCCTCCGTTGGGTATAATTGATTAAAAATTTAAAACCTTCATAATTAAGCTAGCTCAATTATAGCACAGGTCCCGAAAACTTTTTTAGCAAAAGCTGTTGACAATTCATAGTATTGATGGTAGATTAATAAAGTACCTTGTTAAGAGGTCATGGGCAGTTAGCTCAGCTGGCAGAGCAACGGACTCTTAATCCGTGGGTCCAGGGTTCGATCCCCTGACTGCCCATCAGAGGTTTATAAGGCTAGGAGAAAGCACAGTTTTCTCCTAGCCTCTTTCCTACGATTAGTCAAGAGTAAATATATAGAAAATGAGCGTATACTAAACCAT
>NZ_AZGM01000062.1 GCF_001435935.1 Limosilactobacillus panis DSM 6035 | reverse complement strand
TCCGAAGATTTCATCTAACTCCATTAATTATTTGGGACTTATGTCACAGCCCCTTTTTGGGTGAAATATTTCCTGGGAAATTATAGTTCATTAGCCACAACCTTGGACTGGTCACCCAGCTTGTCGTGGTCTAATTCGCCCATGTTCTTGGCGGTTGCGACCCCGGCCAGGATGGAATCATTAACGTTCAGGGCGGTCCGGGCCATATCGATGATTGGGTCAATGGCAATTAGGACCCCCATGATGGCAACGGGCAGGTTCAACGTCCCGAGGACCATCAGGGTCGTAAAGGTGGCCCCACCACCGACACCGGCAACCCCAAAGGAAGCGATGACGTCAATGGCAATCAAGGTCAGGATAAACTGCCAGGAGAAGACGTTGATTCCGGCGGTTGGAGCGATGATTGCGGCAACCATTGATGGGTAAATCCCAGCACAGCCGTTCTGACCAATTGTCAGCCCAAAGCTGGCGGCAAAGTTAGCAACGGAGGAACTAACCCCCAGTGAATCCCGCTGAATCTTGACGTTTAACGGCAGGGTACCAGCACTGGTCCGTGACGTAAAGGCAAAGATAAGGGCGGGCCAAGCCTTCTTGTAGTAGGTAACCGGGTTGATGCGGTTGACCAGGAGGATAATGGTGTGGACGATAAACATTACGGCGATGGCCACGTAGGCAGCGACGATGAAGGTGCCCAGCTTGGCGATGGAGGCAAAGCTGCTGGTTGCGGTGGCCTTGACCATCAGGGCGAAAATACCGTAAGGGGTCAACTCAAGGACCATCTTTACCAGGCGGCTGACGATGGCCTGCAGGGCGGCAATTCCCTTGGCAAAGATCCGGGCCTCATCCGGCTGGTTATCGCGGAGCCACAGGAAAGCCACCCCGACCATCAGGGAGAAGATTACGACGGCAATGGTACTGGAAGACCGGGTACCGGCGAAGTCAGCGAAAATGTTGGTGGGTAAAAGGTTGGTAATCTGTTGGGGCAGAGTCAGACCCTTTAGCGTGGCCTGGTGGGTCTTGATGGCATCAATGGCCGTCGAGTTGGCCGCCATTCCCTTGATGAAGCTCGCCCCCTGGAGGTTGAAGGCCAGGACGCTCATGATCCCGATGAAGGAGGCCACGGCGGTGGTGGACAGGAGGATCCCCAAGACGTTGGTGGTCATCTTCTTCAGGTTGGTCTGCTTCTTCAGCCTAGTGAAGGCGCCCACGAGGGAAACGAAGACCAGGGGAATCACCAGCATTTGTAGCAGGGCGATGTAGCCGTTGCCGACGATGTTGATCCAGTCGATGGCCGTCGTGGCGGTTTTACTGGTGGGACCATAGATTAGTTGAATGGCCGCGCCACCGATAATTCCGAGGACCAGGTCCAAGAAGACAAGCTTGTTAAAGCCCCAGTGGCGACGGTGGAGGTAAATCATGCCGGCCATAATGGCGGCGGCGATGATGATGATAAGTAGTGCTTGCATTTTTAATGCTCTCTTTCTTTAATTCACATAATTCCGCAATTCGTTTAGCAACAAAAAAAGAGTTCCCAGTGCGCGCACTCTGAGAACTCTTACTTGGAAAATATTTAAAACGGAAAAGCTACTTGTTGTTAACTTTGCCGTCTTCCCGCTGAGTAATCATAGGGTAACGCAAATAGCATGTTGGCGTTCGCACAACATGCACAACAAGTAGCAGCCTTGGCAAAAATTGCGTTAGTCATAATGATTACTCCCTTCGTTTCTAAACTTGGCTATACTATACCGAGTTAGTTACTTTTTGTCAACAGAAAAATATAATTAGGCCGTTAGCCGTTATTTGGTATAGGATTAGGGTAGATGGAAAAGGAGGAATTGCGATGGACACAAAACAGTATCGGTATACCAGTGATGATTTTAAGATTAAGAAGGCGCCGACCTTGATTGCGGACTCAAGTGACGAGCTGAAGAAGATCAAGAAGCAGGTTAAAAAGAACCTGAAGCATATTCGGGAGGCCCAAAAGAAAATGTATGCCCGGCGGCACTACAGCGTCCTGGTCGTTTTCCAGGCGATGGATGCCGCGGGGAAGGACAGCATGATTGCCCACATCTTCTCGGGTGTTAACCCGGTTGGCTTCAAGGTTGCCAACTTCAAGCAGCCCACTTCCCAGGAACTGCGTCATGACTACCTCTGGCGGATTAACCGGGAGCTCCCCCTCCGTGGGGATATCGGGGTCTTCAACCGGTCTTACTACGAGGATGTTTTAGTGTCCCGGGTCCACCCCGAAATTATCCTGAATAGCAACCTCCCGGGGATTTACTCCTTAAAGGACGTGGATGACCACTTCTTTGAGAAACGCTACCAGGATATCCGGGAATATGAGAAGTACCTGACCCGCAACGGCTATGTCGTTTTGAAATTCTTTCTGCACGTTTCTAAGGATGAACAGAAGAAGCGGTTCCTGGCCCGGATTGACCGGCCGGAAAAGAACTGGAAGTTCTCAGCGGCGGATATTCGGGAACGCCAGTACTGGGACCAGTACCAGGCGGCCTACGAGAAGGCAATTAACGCCACCGCCACGAAGGAGAATCCGTGGTACGTTATCCCAGCCGATGACAAGTGGTATTCCCGCCTGATTGTTTCAGACATTATCACCAAGCGGATTGAAAAGTTGCCCCTCTCGTACCCAGAACTGAACGAACAGGCGGCGGCGGAGCTCAAGGAAGCCCGGCAGCGCTTATTAGATGAAAAGTAATTGATAGTGATACGGTGCTAGTATTCGGCCTTGCCGGGGACTGGCACTTTTTTTTGGCACAAAAAAAGCACTCGTCGAAACGAGTACTTAGTAATGGGCAGTCAGGGGATCGAACCCTGGACCCACGGATTAAGAGTCCGTTGCTCTGCCAGCTGAGCTAACTGCCCATGTCATATTGACAACACAAATTATAATATCAACTTTTCTCCTTTTTTGCAAGGACTTTTTTAATTTAATTTGAAATTCACATAAACGATTAAACTTTATGGGTTATTCGACTTGGTCCTGTTGGTTTCCAGGTAGTGGAGAATCAACGACTTCCACATGCCACCAATTACGTCGAAGGTAAGCTAAATCCCACTAAAAATCGCCTTTTGCGCCATTATTAATACCTCCCAAGAAGCTGGGAAAAGCATCAGAATACTCTGTAATCAAATAGACTTACTTTACGGCGCTGGACACGAGGAGCACGCTTCGCCGCGAAGCTAGCCTATTTAGTTTTCCGCGATTACTGTATAATATTCGGATATGAAAAACAACCTAAGATTAGGGGCTGTGACATAAGTCCCAAATAATTAATGGAGTTA
>NZ_AZGM01000009.1 GCF_001435935.1 Limosilactobacillus panis DSM 6035 | reverse complement strand
TAATTAATTGGTTTTTTAGTTTTGTTCGAGATAAAGATTTTACTAAGTCGGGGTGTGGGAATAATTCAACAACGTTTAGAGCTAACTTAGATGCGTTATTTTTAAATAATTGCTTTACTTCAGGGAAAGTTTGTTCTAAAGCTACGTGAAGTTGGACTAGTCGGTGATTCCAATCGTGACTAAGTTGATTATAGAAACGACTTAACTCATAAAGACGAGCGAAACGTGGTGAACGTGGCACTGTTAAACGAAAGGATTTTCTTTGTGCTGTTAGTGCGATATTTCTGGCATCTTGACGGTCAGTTTTAACACGTCGTAAATCTTCCGAGTTTAGATGCAATCTAAGCGGGTTGAGTAAACAATACTTAAGATGATGGTCAACACAGAAACGTTCAACTGGTCGCGAATACACCCCGGTCGCTTCAAAGTAAATAACAGGGTGATCGGCTGATTGAATCGTTGATAATAATTTTTTAAATCCAGAACGCGTATGTCTGAACATAAATTCATCGAGACGGGTCGTTTGACGATACCAAGTAACATTACTCCTACCCATCGAAACATCGAGTGCAATAATATCTGTCATTATAAAGCTTCCTTTCTCGAGCCAGGTTAACCGTTATCCAAACCTTGTAATTCATTTCCTATACTCGAACTCGTAGTTCCACAACCTGAAAGCAAAATATCAAGGCAAAGATAGCGGAGGTGATTTTTTAATGCGGACTCGCAGTCCCAGGGGCTATGTTCGACCTTAGCTCTATCTTTAGGGTAACAAAAAAGGGGTTGTGACAAAAAGCCTCTGAATCAGAAGCACCATTCGGAATTTAAC
>NZ_AZGM01000061.1 GCF_001435935.1 Limosilactobacillus panis DSM 6035 | reverse complement strand
GTACCTCACAATCATTGGATCCTTTGTCCAACAATTATGGGGCACTTCATTTTCTCACCAGCCTCTTTTCTATCTCCGAATGTTACACAGTAATCGCGGAAAAAAAGCGCGCTCCTAGTGTCTAGTTACGGACAATCGCCGGCCCGTTCCGTGCCAACGATCGCCCTATACTAGCCATACGGAGCGCTCTGATGCTTTTTTCCCAGCTTCCTTTGTGTGTATCTTAAATTCGCTAGACTATTCCTTATCCTTCCGGTGCCGGATATTGAAGGAATGGCGACTGGAATGACTCCGCCCGTAGTTATCGTGACGACGACCGTGGGAACGGTAATTTCCCCCGTTATGACGGCGGTTACCATTGTGGTGACGGTAGTGGTTGCCACCATGGTAGTCATTACGCTTACCGCGGTGGCGCCGAGGAAGTGGCCGCTCCGGTGTAATCTTGACCGGTACTTCGCTGGCGGCTTCCTTCGTCATATCGTTCAGCAGGGCGGCAACCAGATCTGTTGCGTTGTGGGTCTCCAGAAGCTCCGCCGCAGCCTCCTTGTAGCGGTCTGTTGAGTTCTGGGCAATCAACTGGTCAATGTCGTTAAAGGCACTGGCCACCTGTCCCCGGAAGGCTTCCTCAGCTGATGGCGGCTTGAGGGGCAGCATCCGGGCCCGGGTAAGCTTTTCGATTTCGTGCAGGTACTCCATCTCGTTAGGCGTGACAAAGGTCAACGACGTTCCGTGGTGGCCGGCACGGCCCGTCCGGCCAATCCGGTGAACATAAGAGTCGGGATCCGACGGGATATCGTAGTTGTAAACGTGGGTTACTCCTGAGATATCAAGGCCCCGGGCCGCAACGTCAGTAGCTACCAGAATATCAAGGTCCCCATTCTTGAACCGCTTCATGATCTTAGTCCGCCGGTCCTGGGTCAGATCGCCGTGAATACCGGCCGCATTGTATCCCCGCGCAATCAAGCCCCGGGATAGCTCATCAACCCGTCGTTTGGTCCGCCCAAAGACAATTGTTAAGTCCGGGTCCTGGACATCAATCAACCGGGTCATAATGTCGAACTTCTCATAGTCGCGAGCCCGCACGTAGTACTGGTCGACTAAGTCGGTAGTCAGTTCCTTGGCCTTGATCCGGACCGTCTCTGGGTTAGTCATGAACTGCTCGCCGATTTTCTTAATTTCCGGCGGCATCGTTGCGGAGAACAGGAGCGTTTGCCGGTCGGCCGGGGTCTGGTTGATGATGGCCTCGATGTCTTCTAAGAAGCCCATGTTCAGCATCTCGTCGGCCTCATCTAAGACCAGGGTCTGAATGTGGCCTAACTTGACGGTGTGACGGTTGAGGTGGTCCCGCAGCCGTCCTGGGGTCCCAACAAGGATTTGGGGATGGTGCTTCAGGTTCTTGATTTGCCGCCGGATGTCGGCGCCCCCGTAAACGACTTGTACCCGGGCATGCTTATCCTTCCCTAAACGGTACAATTCTTCCTGGGTCTGAATGGCCAGTTCCCTAGTTGGCGAGATGATAATCGCCTGGATGTTGGGGTTGTCGGTATCAACGTGTTCAATAATCGGTAAACCGAAGGCAGCCGTCTTACCGGTCCCAGTTTGGGCTTGGCCAATCACGTCCTGTCCTTTTAAAACCATTGGAATCGTCTGTTCTTGAATGGGCGTTGCTTCTTCGTACCCACTCCGCTTAATGGCCTTCAATAGGCTCTTTGACAAACCTAATTCGCTAAACTTCAAAAAATTTCCTCCTAAAAAGCAACCAGTCGGCCGGTGAAGTACTTGATCACCGAATGCCGGCTGGTGCCAAAATTATTGTTCTTTAATTGCTGCTAGGACATTTTCAAGGTGAATGCCATGGCTAGCCTTTAACAGGACCATATCCTGGTCCGTCAAATCAGCTTTTAAATCCGCGGTTAGCAGGTCCAGCTGGTCCGCTTGGTAATAGTGGATGACTTCCTTTGGATACCCATCTTCAAGTAGCTTATCCCGCAGGGCGGTCATCTCTGACCCGACTAAGTATACTTCCTGAATCTTTGCTGGGTCAATCTGGTCAGCAAGGCTAGCGTGCAGACGTGGTGCCGCATCCCCGAGTTCTAGCATGTCACCAAGGACGGCAATCCGCCGACCCTTAACTGGCATTGCTGAAATCGTCTTTAATACTTGCTTTGCAGCTGTGGGGTTCGAATTGTAAACATCACTCAGAATTTGGGCTCCCTGGGTGCTCTTGAACCATTCAGCCCGGTTTTCTGTCAATTCAACATTGGCAAGGGCGGCCTTCATGTGCTTAGGGGTGATGTGGAGCTGCTTGCCAACAGCAATCGCCGCCAGGGCGTTGTTAACGTTGTATTCACCCACCATTGGGATGGTGAATTGCTCGTCTGGCCACTCGTTGACCGTGAAGTCAATTGACCGGCCCTTGTCCGTCACGCTGGTTGCGTAGAAATCATCACTAAGCTGCCGACCAAAGCGCACTGTCTGCTGAGTGATCTTCTTAACCCGTTCGTTGAGGAGGGGCTCATCACCATTAAAGACGAGGGTCCCGTCTTCCTTTAAGCCGTTGACAATTTCCATCTTGGCATCAGCAATCCGGTCACGGGTACCGAAGAATTCAATGTGGGCCTCCCCAATCATCGTGATGACGGCGATGTCCGGGCTTACCAGCTTACTCAAAAAGTCTAACTGGCCAAACCGGTCCATCCCCATCTCAACAACAACCACTTCGGTATTGGCTTCCATATTCAAGAGGGTAATTGGCACACCAATTTCATTGTTAAAGTTGGCGTAGGTCTTGGTAACATTCAGCTGGGTGCTAAGGATTGAGGCAATCATATCCTTTGTCGTCGTTTTCCCGTTACTACCGGTAACGGCCACTACCATTGGATTAATCTTACGCAGGTAGTACTTGCCAAGTTGCTGAAGGGCCTTGAGGGGGTCGGTTACGACCAGTAGTGGGTGGTCGTGATCAACGACTTCGTGGTCACTAGCCCATAGGGAAGCGGCGGCCCCGTTCGTGAAGGCCGTTTCTACGTACTGGTGACCATCGTGCGCACCCTGAAGGGGGATAAATAACGCGCCGCTTTCCAGGTGCCGACTGTCAAAGGAAACACTCGTGACCTCAACATCTTGCCATTTACTAATATCATTTTGCGCATTGATTGCACGAGCAATCTCCGCTAACTTCATCTTCATTGAAAGCTACCTCTTCTTTTGATACTTTGGTCTAGCTTTTTAATTATACCACCCTCGCCCCGTTAATACGATTTAAAAAAGAAGAAAGCGGTGACTGCACCATCCAATCGGCAGTCATTTCGCTTTCAATTACATTTCTTCTAAGCGCTTAATCCGCGCATCTAGCGGCGGGTGGGTATCAAAAAGGTTCTCATACCACCGGTGCTTACGATTTAGTTCCGGATCACTAATGTACAGAGCACTGCTGCTGGGGTTAACGTTCTTCATCGGCTGGGCTCCCTTCAGCTTTTCCAGGGCACTGATCATCCCGTGAGGGTTCCGCGTTAATTCGACGGAGCCGGCATCGGCCAGGTATTCCCGGTTCCTTGAAAGGGCCATCTGGGCAATCGTTGCCGCCAGGGGGGCCAGGATGATTAGCAGGATTGAGCCAATGATGGCAAAAACGTTTACCCCATCGTCATCGTCGTCGCGACTGCCACCAAACCACCAGAAGTTCCCCGCAAAGTTAACCAGAGCAGAAATGGCTGCCGAGAGGGCCAGGGCAATCGTCTGCAGGCGAATATCGTAGTTACGGACGTGACTCATTTCGTGCCCCATCACCCCTTCTAGTTCTTCCCGGTTCATCATTGCTAAGAGGCCACTGGTAGCGGCCACCGCTGCGTGCTCTGGGTTGTTTCCCGTTGCAAAGGCGTTCGGGCTCGGATCGTCAATGATGAACACCCGGGGCATCGGGACCTGGGCAACCATTGCCATGTCCTCAACGACGTGCCACAAGGTCGGGGCCTCCTGGGCGGAGTGAATCTCCTGATCGTTATTCATGTTCATGACAACATCCGTTGACTGACCGATGATTACTACCATGTAGATGAGAGCAATCACGGCCGCAACTATGATGCCGCCAACCGTTGAGCCGGCAAAGAGGTATCCCACGGCCGCCCCGATTAGGGCCACGAGGATGAAGAAGCCAAACATAACAACAATTGTTTTACGCTTATTCCGTGCGATCTGCTGGTACAACATTTAACTCACCCTAATCATCAAACGAAACCTTTGGCGTCTGCTTGGCATCGTCAGGTACTTGCAGGTATTCCATCGGGGTAAAGTGGTGCAGCTTGGCAACCAGGTTACTAGGGAAGGTCTGAATCTTGGCATCCAAGGCCGCTACCGTACTGTTGTACAGCTGCCGTGAGTAAGCAATCTTGTTTTCCGTGTTACTTATTTCTTCCATCAGTTGCTGGTATTCCGTGCTAGCTTTCAGGTCGGGGTAATTTTCAGATACCGCAAACAGGGTCCTTAATGTTCCCGTCAGCTCGTTAGAAACCGCCATCTTCTGGGCATGGTCATCGTCAGGAACGTTGTTTAATGCCGTCCGCAACTGGGTGACCTTCTCCAAAGTTGATGCTTCATACTTGCTGTAGCCCTTGACTGTCGAGACCAAATTAGGAATCAGGTCGTTCCGCCGCTGAAGCTGGACGTCAATCTGGCTCCAAGATTCTTGCGCGTGGACCCGTAACTGGACCAGGCCGTTATATAAGACAACGTAAATCCCAATCAGAATTACGAGGACCAGGATGACAATTAATATCGTCATTGTCATTCCTCCTTTATTTTATCTGCCTGTATTTTACCAAATTTACCCGCTGACGGGAATTAATCAGCCAGACCTTTAGCAAATACTTAGAAGTTCGTGTATGCTTAAACTAAAGACGATGAGAGGTGTTAACTATGAACGTATTATTTGTTTGTCTGGGCAACATCTGCCGGTCACCAATGGCAGAAAGCATGTTCACTAAGCTGGTTGATTCGGCCGGTGAAAGTGACCGGATCAAGGTGGACTCAGCAGGAACCAGCAGCGAGGAAGAAGGCAATGGTCCCCACCCCGGCGCCCTTAAAACCATGCGTAAACACGGCCTGCCAACCGCCGGTCTCGTTTCCCGGCCAATCACCGGCAAAGACTTTGACTGGGCCGACTACATCATCTGCATGGATAACATGAACATGTACAACCTTAAACGCCAGGCACCGGTTGATGACATCAGCAAGATCCACCTGGCAAACGAGGTTGTCCCCGGGCACGAGACGGAAGAGATTCCCGACCCCTGGTACACCCACCGCTTTGAGGACACCTACCAGAGTTTAGCCCGGGCCCTCCCCTTATGGCTGGCTAAAATTGAAAGTGAACTTTAATAAAAAGTAGGCCCCAACATCCGGTGGTTCCGGACATTGGGACCTGCTTTCCTCTTAAGAGTTACGACCCGTTGTGTACTTCGTACTAAAGTTCTTCTGGACTTTTGAGGGCGCCTGCTTGAAGGGCTCTGACTTAACAAAGTAACCGCGCAGCATCAGCCGCCGCTCACCGTTGGCATTGCAAGTGATCAACGTAATTATTGGCTGCTGGGTGTCGTTAACCACCTCAACCTGGTGGGGGTCAATAAACTTCCGCTGGTAGAGCTTGTATTCATATACCCACTTTAAATCAGTGATGTAAACCATCTGACCAACCTTGGCGTGGTAGTAAAGGGGGGAGAAAAGGATCTTACTACCGTTAGCCATGTTATGACCAGCTAACGCATAGTTACCCTTCCCCATCTTCATATCAGGACGCATTGTCCCCGCTGCCAGGGCCAACGTTGTGTTGTTTGTTCCGTTAGCGATGGGAATCGTCATCCCCGCTGACGGCATCGTTATTTCACCAATAATGTTAATGGGCTGCTTTTTTGCCCGGGCCTTGGCGACCGTCTGGAAGTTCAGATCCTGGACGTCGGCATAATTATAGGTGGCCTTCTTCTTACTGTTTTGTTGGATTATCTGGCGCGTGATGTTGGGGCGGTAGCTGCTTACAAAATGCTCCTTGATCTGTTGGTTGAAGATCAGGCAGACTGATATTACCAGTAGAATCACAACCGCAGTCCACCGTAGCCATTCCCGTGACCGGTGCTTCTTATTATTCACCGTTCTCACTCCTTCTTTCGGTAATCATTGTCTCAGTTTACCACAGAAAAGGGTTCTACAATTTTAAGTACTGATGGATTTAACATCAGTGCTTATTTTGGTTTA
>NZ_AZGM01000060.1 GCF_001435935.1 Limosilactobacillus panis DSM 6035 | reverse complement strand
GGCCCATAGTGGACTTTCACCACCTAGCTAATACCCATGCCGGGCGCACTAGAAAAGAGGCTGGTGAGAAAACAAAGTTTTCTCCCAGCCTCTCGTTTTTATTTTTCGTTATTACATAAATCGCAAGAAAACCAACCATAGCTAGTCAAAGCGCGCTCCTGGTGTCCAGTGCCGCGTAGTAAGTCTATTGACTACGGAACTTTCCCCGCTTCCTTTTTAGTTTGCAATATCATTACCCGTACAGATAATCCAGGTGACCCCATAGTGGTCAACCACTTGTCCCATCATGCTACCCTTAATCCAGTTACCGAACGGAACCGTAACCCGCTGTTCGTCCGAGTCTGCCAACTGCTTGAAGAGTTGCTGAGCACCATCCTTATCCTCACCAAAGTTGAGCATGATTGAAATCAAGGTTGACGTCTGGGGATGTCCCATCGTCGCGTCCGCACAAACAATTTTTTGACCAGCAACTGAAAATTCAGCATACAGCGTCGTGTCTGCCAAGCTGTCAATCTTTAAGCCAATATTTTCCGCCTGCTGTTCGCTCAGTGGCTGGTGATATGTAATCTGAGCCCCAAAGTTCTGGACATAATAGTCCATCGCTTCCTTAGCATTTTCAAACGTTAAGTACGGGTATATTTTTGCCGTCATAATTTTCCTCCGTTTAAAACTTCATTTTAGATTATATGTTTCTGAAATGCTGGCGTCAAATTGATAAAAGTAAATTACACCCTTAGGTAAAACGTTTCAATATGCTATAATGATATAGCTAAATTACATAAAGAAAGGACGAATCTCTTGGAAAAGGTTAAAAAACATAGTCCATTGTTAATCTTAGGGCTGCTCTTACTGGGCGTCTGCATGCGGATGCCAATCACTTCGATTCCTTCCGTTATTAAGGAAATTGCCCAAACCTTCCACGTTGCCCCAACAAGCCTGGGGATCTTAACAACGATCCCCCTCTTGTGCTTTGGACTCTTATCTTCCGTTGTTTCATCAACGGCCCAGCGGATTGGGAACGAATTAACATTAGCAATTGCCATGGTCCTGATGTTTATTGGTTCCTACCTCCGCATTATCAATTTCACACTCCTGATGGTGGGAACCGTCATGGTCGGGATGGCCATCACCTGCATTAACGTCCTCCTCCCGGCAATTATCTCTGATAAGTACCCCAACCGGATGGGGAGCGTCACGGGAATGTACAACACCGCGATGACCCTCTTTGCCGCAATTGGTGCCTACACAATCACGCCCATTACCCACCAAAGTAGCTGGCAAACGGCGGTTATCATCATCAGTGCAATTGCGCTGGTAACCGCTATTGTATGGTTACCCAACCTCAAGTATAACGAACGGGGTGGAAATAACATAGCCAGTGAAGCCGGAACTAACATGTGGAAAAAGGTCAATGCCTGGTGGCTGCTTCTCTTCTTTGGCTTCCAATGCTTCGTATTCTACAGCGCCGTTGCCTGGCTGCCAACAATTTCGATGGACGCCGGGCTGAGTGGAGACCAGGCAAGCCTGATTGCCGGCCTCTTCCAGCTGTTTGCCATCCCGTTTGCCTTCACGGTGCCCGTCCTAGCGGCCAAGATGAAGACCCGGCGGTCCATTACGGCGGGCGCGGGAATCGCGTCAATGTTGGGAACGCTGATGATGCTCTTCCCGGTTAACTCCTTTGCCTACTTCTGTGTGGTCGCCTTCCTGTTAGGGGCCGGATCCACAACTACCTTTGTCTTGGCAATGACCCTCTTTGGGCTCAAGACGAAGAGTGCTGCTGATACCCGGAACCTTTCTGGAATGGTCCAGTCCGTCGGCTACCTGATTGCTGCTCTAGGGCCCATCGTGGTCGGTAGCTTAAATGCTCAAACCCACGGCTGGACGGCAAGCCTGATTGTAATCTTCGCCGCTGCCTTTCTCTTTACCATCTTTGGAGTCCTAGCAGAACGGCATTCCTATATTTAACTTTCTATCAATAAACAAGGGGGCTGTGACATAAGTCCCAAATAATTAATGGAGTTAGATGAAATTTTCGG
>NZ_AZGM01000059.1 GCF_001435935.1 Limosilactobacillus panis DSM 6035 | reverse complement strand
AAAAAGCCAATAACCACACGCCTTTGGCGTGATTATTAGCTTTCAAGTTTCAGTTACAATATTTCCCGGGTAATAATTTATGGTTTGGAGTTACTGAAGATCCTTTTCTAACTGCCCCTTCAGAATAACCGCTTGGTTGTGGGCCTCGTCCTTGGCGCCAAATAGGAGGATGATATTCTTATCGGCGTGGGCAGTGATAACCTCTTTCAGAATATCGTAGGCCACGTTGTCCTTTAACTCGGCAAGGTAGCGGTCCTTGAATTCATCATACTTGGCGGGGTCGTGGCCGAACCACTTCCGGAGGTCATTACTGGGGCCCACTTCCTTAAGCCAATAATCCAGGTGGGCATTTACCTTTGACATGCCACGGGGCCAGAGCCGGTCAACCAGGATCCGGCACCCGTCCATGTCTGCTGGTTTATGGTAGATTCGTTCGACTTTGATCATAATTTGCTAATCCCCTTTGATTATGTGGTACCTTTAGGATAGTCCAAATGAGGAGGAATTCAATTTTGCTGTCTGCGTATCAAAATTTTTTTACTGGCCGGCCAACGACCGCAATTGCCCGTGACCTCTTGGGAAAACTGGTGCGTTACCAGGGACCAGACGGGGTAACGGCTGGCTATATTGTCGAGTGCGAAGCCTACCTGGGCGAAAATGACTCCGCCTCCCACGCCTTTAACGGCCGGCGGACATCCTATTCAGAGTCACTCTATGGGCAGCCCGGTAATATTTACCTCTACCAGATTCGGGCCCACTACTGCTTCGACATCGTGGTTCAAGATGCAGAGGAACCCCAGGGTGTTTTGTTGCGGGGGATGGAACCCGCTCAGGGCCAGGGGTTGATGGTAAAGCACCGGGGAATGACCGGCTTCAACATTAGTAATGGTCCCGCCAAGCTGGTGCAGGCCCTGGGAATCCACTCACGACAACTTGATGGGCAGCCGATGGAAGGTAACCGACTGTCGGTGGACCTCAACCATTTTAAAATTCCCCGGGAAATAACTGCTGGCCCCAGAGTCGGGGTTAACCTGGCGGGCAAAGACGGTAAAAAGCCTTGGCGCTTTTACGTTGCGGGTAACCCATACGTTTCGGGACTGCGAAAGCGTGAAATGGACCTTGAAAAGCACGGTTGGAGGGATTAGATGGCACTAACATACCAACAATTACTGACGGTCGTTCCGCTGGTAATACGGGCGGGAAACGTTCCGAACATTGTCGGGGACGCGGGAATTGGCAAGTCCGCCCTTGTAAATGAGGTTGCTCAAAAGATGGGCGCGGCCCTCTTTACAACGGTGGTTAGCCTGAGTGAGAAGGGGGATCTCGCAATTCCAGTACCCCCACTCACTAGCGACTCATTTGTGGAAACCGCCAACTATGGGCGGCTCGCCAATGTCCAATTTGGTTATTCAGCGACCCTCGTCCAAATCATTAAGCATGCTGAAGCAAAGCCTGACCAGCCAATCATCTGGTTCCTCGATGAATTTAACCGGGGGAGTCAGGCCGTCCAGAGTGAACTCATGAACCTGGTCCTTCAGCGACAGATTAACGCCCTCCGTTTGCCTGACCAGGTTCACATCGTGATTGCCGAAAATCCGGATAGTAGCATGGCGGGCTTTAGTGACCGGGAATACGATGTTGCCGTAGGGGATGCCGCAATCAGGGACCGGACCGTCCGCCTGGTCATGACAACGTCGACTGACGAATGGCTAAAATGGGCCCGGCAGCGGGGACTTAACCAGCTAGTGATAAACTACCTTCGCGCCTACCCAACCCGGCTCAGTATCATTGACCCGGAAAGTGAGAACCTGCAGCCAACACCGCGGGCCTGGGAACGGGTAGCAAGGAACCTCGACCAGCTCCAAAAGCTCCCTTCCAGCAGTCAGCAGGAACTGGCAGCCGACCTTTTTAGTGGGGACCTTGGGGTGGAAGTCGGCACCTCCTTTGCTGAGTTTGTCCTGGCCCAGGGGAACGAACTCACCCTTGAAAAACTGCGGGCTTCATCAGCGGGGGCGGCAAAGTTTGCCCAAGCTGATGAGGCCACCAAGCTCAACCTCCTTCGTGACTGGTTGAAAAAAGATGCATTGTCGTTGGCCACCGAAACGGGGGCGGCACAATTTAACAACTTACTAGCGAAGGTTAGCCCCGATGGTCAGGTCGCCATTACCCATTCCGTGGGGGAAAAGGGTGACCGCCTCCTGGAAAAAATGTACCAGGTTGCCAAGCAACAACTGACCGGCCAGGTTGCCGCCCTCTACCAGCGGCTCGCGCAAATCGCGACCCGGGAGGACCGGCACTAATGGCCTGGTGGCATAAAATATTTAAGAAGCGCACAACAGAGAAAAGCCCCAACCAAGCAGACCGGTTAAACCACTTGGTAGCACAGGCCCTCCACCATCACCGCTTCTTGGGTGAGGTCCTGCTCCAAATTCCCCGTAAACTAACGTCAACTGAAGAGGGGACCGCCGGGTTGGCCTGGGATGGCGATCAACTCATCCTCCGCCTTAACCCCGCCCGCCTTGCCGAAATGCGGGATGATGATGCAGAACTACTGTTGGAGCATGAAGCCCTCCACGTGGTTTGGCAGCACCCGGCCCGTTACGCGAATTATCCGTATCCGGACTTGGCTAAGGTGGCCACCGATGTCGCTGTCAACCAGTACCTGCCGGCGACTCCGCAAAACACGGCCACTCTCGCCCAACTAGAGCGGGTCTTACGGCGGCGCCTCCCGCCTAAGCAGGATTCGCACGACTACCTGGTGATTTTGCAGAAATTAACACCCCCGGAGCAGGAACGCCTACAAGCGGCCGGCATTAAATTAACTGGTGACCAAACGGGGAAACAGTCTGCGCCCGGTAAAAAGCAGCCGGGTACGGATACCCATGCGGGATGGGGACGGACCGCTAACGTCGCTGGCAGCCGGCAAAGCGTGCGGCTGACCAAGCTCCGCCAGCTCGTTAAGCAGGCGTGGGCCCAGACGCCCCAACGTGACCGGGGGTTACTTCCGGGGAGTGTCCGCCAGGCTGTGGAAGCCGCGCCGGTAAAAGCCGCAACGCCCCTTTGGCAGACAATCCTTCGCCAACAGCTGGGCAACATTGCGGCGGGCAAACGGGCATCATCAGCCCGCTTTAATCGTCGCCAGCCCCTCCGGATGGACTTGCCCGGGCAGGTGAGTCGCTTAGTACCGGACATCTACATCTTCATTGATAATTCAGGGTCTGTGCCCACCAAGGAATTAGCCAGTGCCCTGGATGCGGTTGACCAGATGGCCCGTCACTACCAGCTGCAGGCAACGGTATATACCTTTGACGCCAAGGTCCACCCTGCTGGCCAGCGCTTACGGGCGGGTACTCACCTGAAACGGGAACGAAATGGTGGTGGGGGCACCAGCTTCCAGAGTATTTTTGACTTTTTACGGGCCCAGCACGTTTCCAAGCGAGCGGTGGTAGTGGTCATTACCGACGGTTGGGGTGAACAAACCCTCCGTGACCACCACTACCGTAACGTTGACTGGCTTTTAACCACCAAGCGTGACCAATTATCGGTCGCCGCCCCAGTGAACCGGGTTTTCGAACTAAGGACAGGAGGAAGATAAATGGCAAAGCAACTCTTAAAACCAGCGTTAATGAAGGCCGTGCTTATTCATGACCAGGATTATCAGCGGGCAGTGGGCCTCCTCAACGAGAATTGGGACCCAGATGACCAACCAATTTACCGAGATGTGTTGGAAGCGCGGGACATTACCTTTGCCCGACGACTCCAGCGGTCGGGACTGGTTCCCGGCAAAGTTGACCTGAGTGACTACCAGTCGGCTAACCAGTTGCTTGTCCGCCACCCCCAATGGTTTTCGGCAGGGAGTCGACAGGCCCTGCTGACCCCGTTCACGGATTGAGCATTAGGATTTGGCCGCGGTTACAAAAATAGTATAATAAGAAGCGTAAATCCCTTTGAAGGAGGAGAAGCCAAGGTGGCAATTAATAAGGAACTAATCAAGGATGACCTGTATGAGGCCGTTAACGGTGATTGGATCAAGGATGCCAAGATCCCTGACGATAAGCCGGCAACTGGTGGTTTTAACGACCTGGTAGACGGCATTGACAAGCAGATGATGGCGGACTTTGCGGCCTATGCAGACGGTAAGGAGAAGTCGGATGACGCCCGGTTCAACGAGATGATCAAGCTTTACCGGGTAGCGAAGAAGTTTAAGCTACGGAAAAAGGTGGGTCCTAAGCCGTTAAAACGGATGCTTTACAGTGTCGAAGGTCTGAACTCTTACGATGATTACCAGACCCAGTGGCGGAACTGGATCTTGATGGGGATGCCATCACCAGTCGCCTTTGACATCGACGCGGACATGAAGAACGCAACGGTATACGCCCTGTTCGCCGGCGCACCTTCGCTAATTCTGCCGGATAAGAGCTACTACGCGGAGGAAAAGAAGGAGCAGCATGACCAACTCCTGCAGCTTTGGTCGGGGATGGTCAAGGAACTGTTGACGAAGGTCGGTTACGACGACAAGACCGCCGATCAACACATTGCGAACGCCAAGGTATTTGATGCGTTACTGGCACCACACGTCAAGAGTGCCGAGGAGGCCGCTGACTACAGTAAGATGTACAACCCCCAGAGCCTTGCCGAACTGGCAGGGTCGACGGACCAACTCGACATCGCGGCCGTAATCAAGCAGCTGGTTAAGGCGACCCCTGACAAGGTGATTGTTATGGAACCGGCTTACTTCAAGGCCCTCGATGGAATCCTGAAGGACCACTTTGACCTCTTCAAGAGTTGGGCACTGATTAACGTTGTCCGGGCCAACGCCAGTTACCTGGACGATGAGATGCGGGAAATTAATGGTCGTTATAGCCGGGCCCTTTCCGGTAGTAAGAAGCCGGTCAGCCAGGAGAAGTTTGCTTACTACCTTGCCCGGGACATCTTTAGTCAGGTTGCGGGCGACTACTACGGGAAGAAGTACTTTGGACCACAGGCCAAGGCCGACGTCCACCACATGGTTGAACAGATGGTCAAGGTTTACAAGGGGCGGCTGGCAAATAATACCTGGTTAAGTAAGGCGACCCGGGAAAAGGCCATCTTGAAACTCGATAAGTTGGGAATCCAGGTTGGCTACCCAGACAAGATTCCGGCCCTGTATGATAAGCTGAAGGTTGATGAACAGGAATCCTTGATTGCCAACCTCAACCAACTGGCCGTGGTTGCTAGTAAGGAAATGTTTGCCCGCTGGAACAAACCAGTTGACCGGATGCGGTGGGAAATGAGTGCCGCTACGGTTAATGCCTACTACCACCCGTTTAAAAACATCATTGTTTTCCCAGCTGCCATCCTGCAAGCACCGTTCTACTCACTCAAGCAGACGAGCAGTCAAAATTACGGCGGTATCGGGGCCGTTATTGCTCACGAAATTTCTCACGCCTTTGACAATAATGGGGCCCTTTTCGATGAATATGGAAACCTTAATAACTGGTGGACCCCAGAGGATTCGGCCCACTTCAAGAAGCTGGCCCAGAAGATGATCGACGAGTTTGATGGCCTGCCGATTGCCGGCCAGCAGGTCAACGGGAAATTAACCGTTTCGGAAAACATTGCTGATGGTGGTGGCCTCTCCTGTGCACTCGAAGCTGCTAAGCAGGAAGATGACTTTAACGCCAAGGAATTTTTCATTAATTGGGCTACGATTTGGCGGATGAAGGCCACTCAGCAGTATGAACAGCTGCTCCTCTCAATTGATGTCCACGCCCCGCAAAAATTGCGGGCTAATGTTCAAGCCCAAAACCAGGCTGACTTCTACACTGCCTTTGATATTCAACCAGGTGACAAGATGTATAAGGCACCGGAAGACCGAGTCAACATTTGGTAATACTAAGAAACACCGGGGCTCAGGTTACGAGCATCCGGTGTTTTTATGTCGTCTAAAAAGTATAGCGTGACAATTCCGCTCGTTCCCGGTATTGTAATAGGCAAGAATTATTTCCCGGGAAATCAATTTGACTTGAGGAGGTAAGAGATGGAATTTGCCGTGAAGATTAAACATTATCGCCAACAGAACGATTGGACCCAACAGGTAGTGGCGGAAAAACTTGGTGTTTCCCGTAAGACCATTTCAAGTTGGGGAAACGGGCGCTCCTATCCCGATATTTTCATGCTGGTCCAGCTCAGTGACCTCAATCACGTTAGTTTGGATGACTTATTACGGGAGAATCACGAAATGATTGATAGTTACAAGCAGGAGCACGTTACCAATGCTAAGTATGACCGCACATTTACTATTTCGTATATAATTAATGTTGTTGCAAGCCTCTACTTTCTCTGCCGCTCGTTAGTCGGCACTGACTGGCTTAACCAGCTGCAACCAGGGTGGCGGATGCTTGCTGGCGCTTTAGTTGGCTTGATGTCAGTTAATATCTATTTCTTGTTGAGTAAGGTTGAGTGGAAGAAATTAAGTCGCTCCATCAAGATAGGGGCAGTAATGACTTTTATCGTTGTGCTGGCTCTTTTGACTAAGCTGGACACGGTGGCCCTTCCCAAGAGTGCTTATCAATTTGGGGTGGGGCTTGGTCATGGCTTTGTCATTGGACTATCAGCCCTCTCAATTGTCGAAACAATCTGGTTGTACCAGCAATTTAGGAAACGAAGGGATCATTAATGGTAAAGATTAAGGTTGTCGAAGGTGACATTACGAAGGTTAAGGCGGACGCCATCGTCAACGCCGCCAACACCACGTTAATGGGCGGCGGCGGTGTTGATGGTGCCATTCATCGGGCGGCTGGTCCAGCTCTCTATGCTGCCTGCGAAAAGTTCGGTGGCTGCCCAACCGGCGAGGCCCGCATCACCAGTGGCTTCAACTTGCCGGCTAAGTATATCATTCACACACCAGGACCGGTTTGGCATGGTGGCCAGCATGGTGAAGACCAGCTGCTGGCGAACTCCTACCGCAATAGCCTGGAGCAAGCCGACCAAACTGGCTGCCGCACCGTGGCTTTCCCGTCAATCAGTACGGGTGTCTACTCCTTCCCCCTTGCCCGGGCGGCTAAAATTGCCATCCAGACAATCCGGGAATTTTTACAAACTGCCCAGCAAGTCAATGAGGTGACGATGGTCTGTTTTGACCCCACCACGGCCCGGGCCTATCGGGCAGCACTGAAATAATAAAAAATGGGGACGCGAACTTTCATGAGCTCGCGTCCCCATTAATATATTCACATTAGTGAACAAATGAGGTAACAGCAGTAACTAAAACGAAGATAATTCCGGGGAAGTTAGCGATGATTACCGGCCAATCCTTCTTGTCCGGCTTTACCCAACCATAGATAACCCAAAGCAGGGCGTTAATGGAGGCAAAGAATGGTTGCACAGGAGATACCGGGTGACCGGTAAAGTTGGCGATAATTTGTTCAATGTAAGAAAAGTACATTACTAAGCAGGCAATGGTAGCGAAGTTCCCGGTGAACTTCCGTACCCGCTGCTTAACAGTTGGTTTTTGGCTATTCATAATAAAAAAGTCCTCTCAAGTATCGCGAGAAAAAGATGATGTCAACCGGTTGACACATCAAATAGCAAGCGCTAACATAGAAATCGTTAACAAAAGTATTCAATTCTGGAATTAGATTTTTTAAGTAAAGGAAAGAAGAGAGCAAACATGGCACATCTTTCATTTGATACACAAGGCTTAAAACAATTTGTTCACGACAACGAATTAGGTGAAATGCAGGCAATGGTTAACGCCGCTAACGACGAGCTCCGTAACGGGACCGGCGCCGGGGCAGACTTCCGTGACTGGCTCCATTTGCCAAGCGAATACGACAAGGACGAGTTCGCCCGGATCAAGGCCGCAGCCAAGAAGATTCAATCCGACTCCGACATCCTGGTTGTTATCGGGATTGGGGGTTCCTACCTCGGTGCCCAAATGGCTATCGACTTCTTGCACAACACCTTCTACCAGGCCCAAAGCGCCAAGGACCGCAAGTACCCACTAGTAATCTTTGGTGGTAACTCCTTAAGCTCAACTTACGTTCATGACCTTCTCCAGCTGATTGGCGACAAGGACTTCTCCGTCAACGTCGTTTCCAAGTCCGGGACGACGACGGAACCATCGATTGCCTTCCGGATCTTCAAGAAGAAGCTGATTGAAAAGTACGGCCAAAAAGAAGCCAACAAGCGGATCTACGCCACGACTGATAAGGCTAAGGGGGCTTTGAAGACCGAGGCTGACGCCAACGGCTACGAATCATTCGTCATTCCAGACGGGGTCGGTGGTCGTTATTCCGTCCTTTGCCCAGTGGGTCTTCTGCCAATCGCTGCATCCGGTGCCGATATTGACAAGCTGATGGAAGGGGCCGCTCAAGCCGAAAAAGACTACGTGGACCCGGACTTGAGTAAGAACGAAGCTTACCAATACGCGGCCTACCGGAACATCTTGTACCGCAAGGGTTACGAAACGGAACTGCTGGAAAACTACGAGCCGAACATGCGGATGTTTGCCGAATGGTGGAAGCAGCTGGCCGGGGAGTCTGAAGGTAAGGACCAGAAGGGGATTTACCCATCCAGTGCCAACTTCACGACCGACCTGCACTCCCTGGGTCAATACATCCAGGAAGGGCGGCGGTTCTTGATGGAGACCGTCGTCAAGCTGGACCAGCCCAACCATGACGTTGAAATCCCACAGGAAGACGACAACTTAGACGGGCTCAAGTACCTGGAGGGCAAGACGATGGACTTTGCCAACACGAAGGCCTACCAGGCGGTAGTGGCAGCCCACACTGCCGGTGGTGTCCCGGTCATGACGGTCCACATTCCGGAAGAAAACGAGTACAGCCTGGGCTACTTGATCTACTTCTTTGAAGTCGCAATGGGGATCTCCGGCTACTTGAACGGCATCAACCCGTTCAACCAGCCAGGGGTTGAAGCCTACAAGACCAACATGTTTGGCCTGCTGGGTAAGCCAGGCTACGAAGAAGTGGGCAAGAAGCTCCGGGCAGAGATGGACAAGAATAAGTAAACCAAGGAGGAACACAGAATGTTATTAGGCAGTATCGAAGCCGGCGGGACCAAGTTTGTGTGCGCGGTCGGCAACATTAATTACCAAATCCAAAACTCAATTCATATCCCAACCACGACCCCCGCAGAAACAATTCAAAAATGCATTGATTGGTTTGACCAGTATAAGGACGATCTTTCCGCAATCGGGATTGCTTCATTCGGCCCGATCGAGATTCGGAAGAGTTCGCCTAAGTACGGCTATATCACCAACACTCCCAAGAAGCACTGGAAGGATACTGACTTTGTCGGCCCGTTTAAGAAACACTTTGACATCCCAATTTACTGGACGACCGACGTCAACGGGTCTGCTTATGGTGAATATGTGCTGGCGACACTGTTTAATAAACGGATCAATTCTTTGGTTTACTATACTGTGGGCACAGGCTGTGGGGCCGGGGCTGTGATTGACGGCAACTTCGTCGGTGAACTCGGCCACCCCGAGATGGGTCACATTCGCTTGAAGCGGCACCCTGACGACCTCGACTTTAAGGGCATCTGTCCTTATCATGGTGATTGCCTTGAGGGCCTGGTTAGCGGGCCAACCTTTGAAGCACGAACTGGCAAGAAGGGACAGGATGTTCCTTTGACCGACCATGTTTGGGATATTATGGCTTACTATGTTGCCCAAGCGGCTCTCGACGCGACTTTGATGTTTCGGCCAGGCAAGCTGATCTTTGGCGGCGGGGTCGTCAGTGAACCGTTCCTTAAGAAGGTACGGCGCGAATTCACGAAACTACTGAACGGCTACGTGGACGTCGGTAACGTGGATGATTATATTAGCATGCCGCTGGCTAAGCACAATGGGTCGGCGACAATTGGCGACTTTGCCTTGGCATTGAAGGCAGCAACCGAATAATCACAGAAATTTTCCGGGAAACTAGAGGGTTGAAAAACTTTTTTAGTTTCTTTTTTTGTTGCGGGTAAAATTAAAAATTTCACGAGTGCTCCTGGATTTAGTTTAACGGAATAAAATAATCCTCGCACTGTGATTGGTCTACCTATATTTGACAATGCAGTAATTGAGATGTCACCAGTAAACTAAGATAGTGGTATAATATAACCGCTTTCAAAGCAAAGGACTACTAATTGGGCGGATGGACAGCCGAAATGGTTGCTAGCGTGAATAATTTCGCTAAATGTAAGCGCTTTACAACTATATGTCTACCGGTTATCATATAACCGTAAAGAGAAATAAACAGGTTAAATAACCGTAATAGCAAGTTTGGAGGACTACTTATGGAAAAGAGTCAAACTTTGGCAACTAAACTTGCGTTCTTGTCCGCATCATTCATGGTGACGAGCGCCTACGCAATTCAAAGCGCACTACCACAGATTAAGGCAGCACTGAATGTCACGCAGCCCCAGGTCGAATACTTAGTAACGACCCCGTCATTTGCGGTAATGTTTTTCGTTGTTCTTTCGCCACTGCTTCAGGATTGGTTCCACATTTCTGACAAGCACATTATTATGGCGGGGATTACCTTGGTCGGCATTGCTGGTTTGGTACCGGCGTTTGTCAACAATTACTGGGTTATTCTAGCTTCCCGGCTCGCACTGGGTGCTGGTTATGGTCTTTATAATTCACAGGCGATCTCATTGATTTCCGTTTGGTATGAGGGACACGAACGAACTAGCATGCAAGGCTGGCGTTCCGCCTTTGAGCAGATTGGCAATGCCTGCACGCTGACGATCTCTAGCCTGCTTTTGATTTATGCCGGCTGGCACGCCGCCTTCTTAGTATATGGTTTGGCGTTTGCGGTGATGGCATTCTTCGCATGGCGGGTCCCAAATGATACGCACAGCACTGCCAGCGACAAGGATGACCAGCAGAGTAGCCAGGAAACAATTTCCCCAATGACTAACCAGCCAGTAACCAAAATCAGTCCGTTGATTATCGCTATCCTGTTGTTTGTATTGCTGATCAAGATGGACTTCATCGGTATGGAAGACCGCTTCCCAGGCTTGGCTGTGGCAATCAATGGTGCCAAGTTTACGGGAACGGGGACTTACCTTTCGCTAATGCTAATTGGCGCAACGCTGGGTGGTGCTAGCTACGGGACCTTGCAAAAGCATTTCGGCTATCTTGGGACGATTTACATCGGCTTGGTTCTGCTGGCAATCGCCAACTTCCTGTTTGGCTTTGGCGGTAGCAACTTTGCCGTGATTGCGGCCGGGATCCTGCTGGTTGGTTTCCCAATGCAGGTTTTGACCCCGTTGATTTTCAACATTTTGCCATTTATGGCACCGATGCGTCTGCAAACAAAGATTACTTCGTTTATCCTGATCGGCTTCAACTTTGGGGCGTTCTTCTCCCCAACCGCTGATGCCTGGTTCAACCGAATTCTCGGTCAAGAGCTGAGCGGCTTTGGACTGGCAGCACCGTTCCGGATTTACGGGGTAATGATGCTGGTGATTGCCGGCTTGATTTTCTTCGGCAAACACCTGTACCAATTGCATATTGCATATGGACAGCGAGGGCACTGGTAAAGTTGTTGCCAGTCGCGTCTCAGCTAAGAGATAGGCTAGGCCCTCAATTAGCGGCTGTGTTGTGTTAGGCAGCCGCGGCAACTCTAGATAGCAAAAAAATTAACAGCGCTGGTCTCCAGCGTTCGGGAAGAGCCGAACACTGGAGACCTTTTTGCTACGTGTCAATAGGAGAATCGATTGGTATTGGCGATACTCTCTGACCAATTCACAAACGTCCAAGGAAGAATGCTATAATATTTAAATAAATCAACTTAGAAAGTGGGAAAAAACATGAATATTGTTTGGGATTGGGACCTGATCCGCCGAATTATTGAAGTGTTGTGGGCAATCAACATTGCCTTTGCCATCTGGACCGTTTTCCGGACCCGCCGGGACATTGCTTCCACCTGGGCCTGGCTATTAGTCTTGTCAGTTCTGCCGGTGGTCGGCTTTATCTTGTACCTGTTTGTTGGCCGGAAACTGTCCAGCGAAGATATTTTCAACATTCGGGCTGAAGAGAAAGCTTTCCGGGAACGCTTTTTGCAGCGTCAGAAGGCTCTGCTGAAAAAACACCAGCTCTTGCTCCAACACGGCAAGCTGGTCCGGGCCCGGCAGCTGGCCACCTTGGCGGCGAACCTGGACAATTCTTTGGTAACCTTTAACAACCGGGTCCGGTTATTTACCGACGGCGACCAGTTCTTCACCCAGCTGATCAAGGATTTTGACCAGGCACAGGGCCATATTTACGTAGAATTCTACACTTTCTACGCGGATGAACTCGGCAGCCGGGTATTGGCTGCCCTGGAACGGGCGGCTGGCCGCGGCGTGCACGTGAAGGTTCTATACGACCTCAGCGGGTCGCGCGGGACCACCTACCGCTTCTTTGCCCACTTGGAAGAGCTGGGTGGTGAGGCCCAGCCGTTCAACTCACGGTCAGATAAGCGGTTTACCACGCCCCGGCTGAATTATCACCTTCACCGCAAGCTGGTGGTAATCGACGGCCAAGTCGGCTATATCGGCGGCTTCAACATTGGCGACCAATACGTCAGCAAGGTGGCCAAGTTTGGCTACTGGCGGGATACCCACCTCCGGGTTGCCGGACAGGCCGCCCTGGCCATGGCAGGGCGCTTTGCCACCGACTGGAACACCACCTGCCGGAAACCGGTAAAACAAGGGTCAGCCTGGGTCAGCTCCTGGACAATTTTGCGGTGCAGCCGCCTAAAGACCCGAACAAAGAGGTGGCCATGCAGGTTGTGTCTTCCGGGCCGGATAATGATGACCTGGCGATCCGCCGGGCCTATGAGTCGATCATTTCATCGGCGCATAAGTATGTTTACATTCAGACGCCCTACCTGATCCCCGGTGAACCCATCTTGGAATCACTGGTGATTGCTGCCCGGGGCGGGGTCGACGTGCGGGTAATGATCCCCTGCATGCCGGACCACCCGTTTGTCTACCGGGCAACGGAATACTATGCCAAGTACCTGGTTAACAATGGGGTGAGGGTTTATAAGTATGACAAGGGCTTTCTCCACGCCAAGACGATGGTCAGCGGCAATAACCTGGCATCGGTTGGGTCTGCCAACCAGGATTACCGCAGCTACCAGCTGAACTGGGAAGCAAACGCCTTCTGCTACAATGAGGGGCTGACGGCTCAGTTGAAGAAAGTATTTGAAGATGACATTCAAGATTGCACCGAATTAACGCCGGAATACTTTGCCCGGCAGTCAAACTGGCGTAAGTTCAAGCAATACTTCTCCCGCTTGCTATCACCAGTACTATAAATTAAGAAGGAAGTGAGGAGTTAGCGCCCCGCACTTCCTTTTTGTTTTCTAATTTTAGGTGAGCTTGTGAATCTAATGAATAACTAAAATATCTTTTCACAAAGATCACAGTTCTGTTAATCAGCTACAGCATATGTGTTTATGAGCTATCGAGTAAAATGATTGTGAAATTCTAGAAAACGTTTATAATGTGAAGCGTGGGGATGCAAAGTACAGAAAGCAAAGAAAGGTGGATATATAAAATGGCTTATCGAACAGTTAACCCTTATACCAATGAAGTTGAACATGAATATCCGCAAGCAACGAATGAAGAAGTTGAAAAAACGTTGGCCGCAGCTCATGCCCTCTACCTCAAGTGGCGTGATGGTAGCGAACTAGCTAAACGGAAGCAGATCATTACCCGTTTGGGTGAACTCCTTCGCGACAAGAAACACGCGATGGGTGAACTAATTACCCGTGATATGGGGAAGCTGATTGGTGAAGCGGAAGGTGAAGTTGAGCTGTGTGCATCCTTCTGTGACTACTATGTCCAAAAGGCGGACCAGTTTCTGGCGCCGATGCCAATCTATACCGACTCGGGTAATGCCTATGTCCTGCACCAGGCAACCGGCGTTTTGATGGCGGTTGAGCCGTGGAACTTCCCGTTTTACCAAATCGCCCGGGTCTTTATCCCGAACTTTTTAGCCGGGAACCCGATGATCTTAAAGGATGCCTCCAACTGTCCAACATCAGCCCAAGCATTTGCGGACCTTGTTAAGGAAGCCGGTGCGCCGGTCGGTAGCTTGACCAACCTCTTTGTTGATTACGACCAGGTCGGGGCAATCATTGCTGATAAGCGGGTTCAAGGTGTCTGCCTGACGGGTTCTGAACGTGGTGGCCAGGCGGTCGCAACGGAAGCCGCTAAGAACCTCAAGAAGAGTACGATGGAACTGGGGGGTAACGATGCCTTTATCGTCCTTCCGGATGCGGACATTGATAAGTTGGCGGCAATTATTCCTGCTGCCCGTCTCTACAACGCTGGCCAGGTATGTACCTCTTCCAAGCGCTTTATCGTCCCGGATAACCTTTACGATGAATTCCTGAAGTGCGCTAAGGAAATCTTTAGCAGCGTTAAGATGGGGAACCCAATGGACCCAAGCACGACCCTGGCCCCAATGAATTCTAAGAAAGCAAAGGAAAAGCTTGAAAAGCAGGTTGCCTTAGCCGTCGAAAACGGGGCGAAGGTAGTTTATGGGAACCAACCCGTTGACAACCTTGATGGCCAGTTCTTCATGCCAACAATTTTGACTGACATTCGTCGTGACAACCCAATCTTTGACCAAGAGATGTTTGGTCCGGTAATGTCTGTCTACAAGTATCATGACGTTGCCGAGGCAATCGACCTTGCCAATGACTCAAGTTACGGCTTAGGAAACACGGTCTTTGGTAAGAATGTTTCTGAGGCACGGAAGGTCGCAGCCCAGATCGATACGGGGATGACCTGGATCAACGCTGGGTGGGCATCACTTCCAGAACTGCCATTTGGTGGTGTTAAGCACTCTGGCTATGGCCGCGAGTTAGCCGAACAGGGCTTCAAGTCCTTCATTAACGACCACCTGGTATATGAACCAGAAGAATAATTAACTTGAAATAAGTAACACAAAAGGACGGGGAATTTCCCAGTCCTTTTGTGTTACTTATCAATAATTTGATGATAGGTACGGGTAGTTAATCCGTATATTACTAAGTAGAGGAGTAAGAGGGCAACCGTAATGATTACCGCGATGGCGACCATCAATGTGAGGCTGTAGAAGTTTAATTGGGTCATGATCTGCTTAATGGCGGGGAAGGCGAAAGCAAAGTTAATGATGGCCCCAATGATTGGCAACATGAACACCATCAGGACCTGACTGTGAATGCTCTTAGTGGTTTCGCGTTCACTTAATCCAACTTCCTGCATCGTGGTAAACCGCTGCTTGTCCGCGTACCCTTCGGAAATCTGCTTGAAGTAGATAACAATTGTGGTGGTGATTCCCAGCGCAATACTGATTAGGATCCCGATAAAGACGAGGCCGCCATAAAGACCGTTGAGGAGCGAAAAGATGGTGGCGTACCCCGAAAACTGGAGGCTTGATAAGTGGAGCTTTTGCTGCAGGGCGGTTTCAAAGGCAATCCGTTTCTTGGCGTTACCGTTTAAGTGGTAGTTCAGGGTGGTAACGGTCATTGTCGGCATCCCCTTAGGAAGCTTGTTCACGACCATGAAGATTGGTGAAAAGATGGCATGGTCAGGGTTAAAGGCAAAATTAAGCTTCTTCAATGCCGTTACCCGATAGCTCTTCCCGCCGACTACCAGCCTGCCTGTATGCTTTTTACCCGGTGCATATATTAGGGCCTGGTTCCCCTTAAGCACCGTGTGGTGGTGGGTCAGCCGTTGGTAGGTTTTAGCAGTGACGAAGATCATGGAGTTCGACGTGGCCGTTGTCATGTTGTCGATGGTCCCTTGGTTAACGAAGGAGTGCCCACGCCAGTAGCCGACCTGGGGAGCCGTTGCTTCGTAATGGGTGAGGTCCGTGACGGTCGCGTGGTGCTGGCGGGCCGTGTCCTTAAGGACCTGTCCCTGGTGCTTCGTAAGTGGCTGGTTATTGACGATGGTGATGTCTTTAGGGGTGTACGAACGGGCGGTACTACTGATCCCACAGTAAAGGGTTACGGCGGTGAACAGGATGACGAGGACAGAGCTGCACAGCAGGCAGATAGTGGCCAGGGCAGCACCGTTTTGTTCCATCCGTTGCCGCATTCCCGAGACGGCGATAAAGTGCCGGGGCTGGTAATAGAAATTCCGCCGTTTCTTCAGCCAGTTCAGGAGGATTACGCTTCCCGCAATGAAAATGAGGTAGGTCCCAATAACGACCAGGATAACCGCAAGAAAGAAGTGGTTAATGGCGGTAATCTTTGGCTTGGTGGTGAGGGTGATGTAGTAGGCCCCGGCCAGGGTAACCAGACCGATCAGGCCCGCAATCGTGAACAACGGTCCGTGGTGCTTATGGGTGGCAGTCGCGCTGTTCCACAGGTCCGTGGGCTTGAGGTGGTGAATCTTCAGGAGGTCAACAAGCATCAAGACAACAAAGAAGGCAACAAAGATCATGACGGTCTGCAAAAGGGCCCCACTGCTGATCCATGACTGCCGGAGGTGTTGAACTTGCAAGAGCCGTCCCAGGCCGAGAAAGGCCAGCTTTTCAAAGATAATCCCACCGATCAAGCCGCCGACAAGGCTGAAGAACAGCAGGTAGGCCTTTTCCAAAACAGTAAGCAGGTCGAGGTTCCTACTAGTCATCCCCAGCATGCTGTACAGGCCGATCTCCCGGCTCCGTTGCTGCCACAGGAAGTGGTTGACGTAAAGGAGAAAGGCAGCCGTCACCATCAGGATAAAGGCGGCCCCTGGTTTCATCATGGCGGTGGTTACCTTTCCCGTGCTGAGCGCTTTCAGGCTATGGTTAGCAGCGATTGCGGTAAAAATGTAGTTGATAGCGACCAACATGCAGGTCGCCAGTAGGTAGGGGCTGTACGTCCGCAGGTTGCGTTTGAAACTGGAGTTAATTAAGCGAATAAACAGCATTATCACTCACCACCATTCGTGAGGGTCATCATTGTGTTACTAATTTGTACTTGGTAGTCCTTCATCGATAGGTCGCCGCGAAAGAGTTCGTGGAAAATGCGGCCATCCTTAATGAAGAGGGTCCGCTTGGCGTGACTTGCCGCGGCGGCACTGTGGGTGACCATGATGATGGTTTGGCCGTTGGCGTTAACGTCATCGAAGAGGTCCAAGATTTCCTGGCTGGTGTTTGAATCGAGGGCCCCGGTTGGTTCGTCGGCGAGGAGGACGTCGGGTTGGGTGATCAATGCCCGAGCAATAGCAATTCGTTGCTGTTGGCCCCCAGACACCTCGCTGGGGTAGCGGTCAATGATTTTCGCAATCCGCAGGCGACTAACTAGTGGCTTGATTCGCCGGTCCATTTCATCGGGCGCGACCCTAGCTAAAACCAGGGGGAGGTAGACGTTATCACGGTTGCTCAGGCTGTCCAACAGGTTAAAGTGCTGGAAGACGAAACCGAGGTGCTGGCGCCGATAGCGGGCGGCTTCGTCCTTACTCAGGGCACTAAGATCCTGGCCGTTAAGTGCCGCACTTCCGTTGGTAGCGTTATCTAGAGTGGCAATAATGTTCAGTAGGGTACTTTTTCCGGCGCCAGATTCGCCCATGATGGCAACGAATTCTCCATCTTGAACGGTAAAGCTGACGTCTTTTAAGGCCGCTACCGGGTGACTGGAATTAGCTTCAAAAATTTTTTGGACGTGGTCAAGTTTTAAGAGGACCATGTTAAACATCCCTTTCCTGTATTTGAATTCTTGATACTTTAATTATAAAAAGGTCCTGCCCAGCTTCCTACTTACAGGAGTGTGCAGAACCTTACAGTTTTGTAAGAATTGATTCTAATGGACTAGTTTATGGGGAAAGGTAAGCTGGGCGACAGTCTGATAGGGTCCCGGTGAAAATACCCGTACCTGGAGGTTTAATCGTTCCGTCACCTGTTTAACAAAGTAGAGCCCCATCCCGGTGGATCTGGCCATATGGTGGCCGTTATGACCAGTAAAGCCGTTGTCAAAGATCCGTGGTAGGTCTGCACTGGGGATGGCGGGGCCAGTGTTCGTGATTACGAGGGTGCCGTCTTGCCAGGTGATTTTGATGGTGGTTGCCGGGGTTGCATACTTAATGGCGTTGGTCAGTAGCTGATTGATACAAAAGTGGAGCTACTTCTGGTCGGTCATGACTTGGACTGGGGAGATACTGATCTTAGGAATGAGCTGCTTGGCGATAAACAGCTGCCCGTTTTGCCGAATCACTTCGTTGACCGTCTTACTAAGATTTAACCATTTAAGGTCGAGGTCCGACTTATCCATTGCCAGTCGCTCACCGCTGAGGATGTTAAGGTAATAATCAGCCTGGTGGACATTCGTCTTGACCTGGGTACTTGAAACGGCTGGCTGACTTTCGGCTGCCGCCTGCAACAGAGCCAGGGAATTCTTAATCTCATGGGAGAAGAGGTCCAGTTGGTCCAATTGTTCCTGTTGCTTGTGCCGGAGGTGTTGAACGAGCTTACGGTGGTGTTCCTGTTCATTAGTTAGGGCACGCACGAGGGCTTGTTTTAGCGGATTAGCTGGTGAGACTAGTTCCTGTCTGCCGACGCGTTGCTGCCGGTGATGGGCCCGTATCACGGCGATAATCAACCAGATGATCAGGACCGGAAGGCTAAACTGGATGAAGTCGCCAATGATAATGGTAGGCAGTTGGTACAGGTAACACAGGAGGGCCAAGAGAGCAGTTAACAATAGGTACGCCCACAAGAGGGGGAGTTGGGAGTGGAGCCACAGGCGGGCAAAGCTTTTTTTATTTATTACTGATCACCAGCCGATAGCCAACTCCTCGCTCTGTCCGGAGGGCCTGGTCGAGGCCGAGGGGCGCCAATTTACTCCGTAGGCGGCTGATATTGACGTTTAACGTATTATCGTTAAGGTACTTACCGCTTTGCCAAAGCCATTCCAGAAGCTGGTCCTTGGTAACGGTCTGGTTGTGGTGGTGGATGAGTACCTGGAGAAGGGCACCTTCCGTGGGGGTTAACTGGGCCTGCCCCTGGTCGTTGTTAAGCTGGTTGGTAAGGGCGTTGAAGTGGTTATTTGCCCAGACCATTTGGTCACTGCTCTGCTGAGTCCGCCGCAACAGGGCCTGAATCTTGGCAAGCAGGACGGTCATTGAGAAGGGCTTCATAATGTAGTCGTCTGCGCCCGCGGCAATGGCGTGCATGACATTACTGTCAATGTCTGCAGCGGAAATAACGATAATGGGGACCCGGGTATGTTTACGGACCTCCTGCATCCAGTAAAAGCCGTCGAAGGTGGGCAGGGTGATATCAAAAAGAACCAGGGCCGGGTGGGCTGCCGTGACCTCGCCAGCGACGTTTCCCCAGTCGGTGACGGTTTGGACGTCGTACTGCCACTTCCTAAGTTCTTCTTGGACAGTCTTGATCATCGCGGGGTTGTCTTCAACCATAAAAATACGGGCCATCAAAGGTTCCTCCCTTCAGCTATTGGCATTTTACCATATTGCAACGCGTATAAGAATTCGGTATTTTTGAATACTTATGCGGTTATAATGCATAAATATGTGGATTTAAAAATAAAAAACGACTATACTTAATGCAAAGTTACACGAATCACATGATGAACGGAGGAAAAATAATGGATAGTTCGATTTTAAGCAAAGCATACCAAAAGCCTAGTACAAATATCTTGGCGGACGTTTGCGCAATGGCTGCTAAGATGGATAACGTCATTGACTTATCTGTCGGCGACCCGAATTTTACTACCCCCCAACCAATTATTGAGGCGGCCTTTGAAAAGACCAAGGCGGGGATGACGCACTATACCGCCGCTGAAGGCCTTTCTGAACTCCGTCAGGCAATCTGTGATTTCTACCAAGATAAGTACCAACTAAAGTTTAATTTAAACCAGGTTCTGGTGACGGTCGGGGCCGAACACGCCCTGTTTATTGCTCTCGAAGCCCTGCTGGATCCCGGTGATGAAGTTATCATTCCCCAGCCGAGCTTTTCTCCTTACATTGACCAGGTTAAGCTGGCCAATGGGACTCCGGTAACGGTCGATGGTAAAGCGGCCGTCGGCTACAAGATTGAAGCTGCGGAAATCGCCAAGAAGATTACGCCTAAGACAAAGGCCATCATTATCAACACGCCGAACAACCCGACCGGTAATGTGATGACAGCGGCTGAGGAGCAGGCACTTGCCGACCTGGCAATCAAGAACGACCTGCTGATTTTCAGTGACGAAATCTATTCCGACTACGTAATGCCGGGCAAGACGTTCACGCCACTAGCTAAGTTCGCGCCTGATAACACGGTAACGATTAGTGGGATGTCAAAGAGCTTTGCCATGACCGGTTGGCGGATTGGCTACCTGATTGGACCAAACTGGTTAGTGACAACGGCCAACGATGTCAATGACGCAGTGACCTTTACGACCCCAACGATGTCACAAGAAGGGGCCTTATACGGCCTTCAGCATCACGACGAACTGGTCGCCCCAATTGTTGAAGCCTTTCAAAAACGGCTAACATACTTGCAGACTGAGCTACCCAAGATTGATTGGTTAGACGTTAGTCCCGTTGAGGGAAGTATCTACGTTTTCGCTGATATTCGGGCAACAGGGCTAAACTCCGTTGACTTTGCCGACCAGCTGCTAAAGAAGGCGGGGATCCTGGTTGTGCCCGGCTTGGCATTTGGTAAGTCGGGTGAGGGCTTTGTTCGGATTGCCGCAACCCAACCGTTAACGGTTTTAAAGGAAGCCGTTGCGAAGATGCAGAAGTTGACCTGGTAAGGAGGTACATGATGAAAATTTTAATGTATGCGGTATTGGAACCGGAGAAGAAGTATATTAAGCAGTGGTCAGAGGAAAACGGGGTCGAAGTTAAGTGCGTTGACGAGCGCCTCAACAAGGACACCGTAAAGTGGGCCAAGGGCTTCGATGGAATCGATTTTCAGCAAACCCAACCCTTAGAGCCAGAGGTTTACCAGGCCCTTCACGAATACGGGATTAAGCAGCTGACGGCACGAATGGTTGGCTATGACATGATTGACTTTGACCTGGCGAAGAAGTATGACTTGATTGTCACTAACGTCCCTGCCTATTCGCCACGGGCAATTGCTGAAATGGGCCTAACCCAGGCCCTCCGCCTTGTCAGAAAACTCGGTTACTACGACCAGCGGATGGACAAGCTTGACTTCCGCTGGGCCGGTCTGGAGAGTACGGAGATTTATAACCTGACGGTAGGCATTATCGGTGCCGGTCACATCGGTGGGGCCACTGCCCAACTGTACTCTGCACTAGGGGCCAAGGTAATTGCAACCGACCCGATTCACCGGGTTGAGCTAAGTCCTTACTTAGAGTACACGGACCAGGATACCCTCCTAAAGACGGCCGACATTGTCACGGTCCACACCCCGTTGAATGACAGTACGACGAACCTCTTCAACGCCGCCACCTTTAAGAAGATGAAGTCAACTGCCTACCTGATCAACATGGCCCGGGGTGGCATCGTTAACGCCAACGACCTGATTGCGGCACTGCAGGCGAAGGAAATTGCCGGGGCCGCCCTAGATACCCTGGCGGACGAGGGGCAGTTCTTTGAAAAACAGGCAACGGCGGATGAGATTCCAGAGGACTACAAGGCCCTGCGTGCCATGCCGAACGTCCTGATTTCCCCCCACAGCGCCTTCTACACCGACACGGCAATGAAGAACATGGTGGCCATGGGCCTGGACGATGTGGTAGCGATTGTCAACGGCAAGCGTCCCCAGTTTGAGGTTTATGGAAAGTAATTTAGGAGAAACAAAGGGGTTGTGACAAAAAGCCTCTGAATCAGAAGCTCCATTCGGAATTTAACAA
>NZ_AZGM01000058.1 GCF_001435935.1 Limosilactobacillus panis DSM 6035 | reverse complement strand
GGTTCTACAATTTTAAGTACTGATGGATTTAACATCAGTGCTTATTTTGGTTTAAATTTAAAATAAAAAACGAAAGATGGCTGACCCCCGTCTTCGTTTAAGAAAGGACCATCTTTCATGGATAATTCTATCAGAACTGCTCTCGGAATTAAAGACACTCATCTTGAACTTGATACCAATACTAAAGAAGACTCGATTGCCGATCACGGCGATTATATTGTGGTCCATCTTGTTCAATCCTACCCCATGCATTGTCCTCATTGTGGCCGGCTAATGTACAAGAATGGCATTAAAATCGTTAACTATCATGGGGCAGGCCTTCATTACAAGCCGACTGTTTGGTCGATTAAAAAGCAGAAGTATATTTGCCCAGCTTCTCCTCAATGTCCACAAACAGTGACGAAATTAGCTCCGGTCGAGGATGTCCAATATCGTCACCATATCGCCACGAGTATTAAGCAACGCATTATGATGCAACTGGTTAAGAATGAATCCCAAACTGATATCGCCGATGATTTTTCTGTTTCGGGCTGGACCGTCAGGCGCGTAATTAATCACCTTGATCATGTCTTTAAGCCTAACTACCATTGGCTTCCCCGTCATATTGCCTTCGATGACTTTCATTCTGGTCGCTTTGCGCCCAGCGGAATGAGCATGATTCTCGTAAACATTGAGAACCATCGAACGCTCGATATCATTCTTTCACGCCGGAGTAGCTTTCTTCGCAATTACTTCCTGCGTTATAGTCACCGCGCTCGTTTAGCGGTTCAAACTGTTACGGTCGATCTCTATACTCCTTACCGCCGCTTGATTCAAGAGCTATTTCCGCATGCTTTAATTATCGCGGACCACTTCCATGTCGTAGCTCAAGCTTACCGTGCCCTGAACCAAACTAGGATTAAAGTAATGAACCGTGCCGGAAAAAGTTCCCGGCAATGGCGAGCTCTCAAACATTTTTGGAAACTGCTCTTAACCCCTAGTGCACTCCTCAAGTATGATAACTTTTGGCGCCGCCGCAATTTTGGTTACGCCCAGCTAACTGATATTGAGGTTATTCATCGTTTATTAGCTTTCGACGACGAGCTTAAGCAGGCCTATCAATATTACCAAGGCCTGATTCTAGCAGTTAATCATCGGAGTAAGTCAGCTCTCAACCAACTATTAGCTATCAAATGGACCGCGCTTCCCCAAGCGTTTCAGAAGGTCCAACGCACTCTGCGAACCCATCGTCAAGAAATCATCGCCAGCTTCAAATATGATCATTACACGAATGGTCCCGTTGAGGGTACAAACAATAAGATTAAAGTTATCAAACGGACTGCCTATGGCTTTCGTAACTTCTTCCACTTCCGCGTTCGTATCCTGATTTCCCTGCCGAATTCTTATATCGCCATTAATTGGCATAATAAAACAGCTCATGTCCAGGGTCAGGCAAGAGCTGCTTAGAAATTATTCAATTTATCTTATCAGTACTTCTTGACGAAGAGCC
>NZ_AZGM01000057.1 GCF_001435935.1 Limosilactobacillus panis DSM 6035 | reverse complement strand
TTCATGTTATAATCAGGTTCCAATGTTTTTGTATCCTTTCGAGGGTATTTTGGAGGGAGCGTGACAGAAGTCATTTATGACTTCGTTTTCACGCCCCCGCGAGCGCAAATAGGGCTCCAGAGTTCGGTTATACCGGACACTGGAGCCCATTTGCGTACCGCGCTGTTCGTATTTGAACTTGGTAAAAGTACTTATGTCACAGCCCCTTTTCTTTTACTAATATTTTAAAGGAAAATGGAGTTAAATGAAATCCGAAAATTTCATCTAACTCCATTAATTATTTGGGACTTATGTCACAGCCCCATTAATTATTTGGGACTTATGTCACAGCCCCGACCTCGCCTGGTATGATTTTCCACAAAATTGATAGAAAATAGTATTTTATAGTGGAGGGCGAGAAACAAAAAGGCTGATATATCAACGTTTCAACAACATTGATATATCAGCCTAAAATTAAAAATCACCCGCACGGGGATAATAACCCCTTAATATACCGGGCTTTGTGGCGGGTTTTTCCGCAGTTTTTCCGCACAATTTACAATTCCGCTAATTTCTCGATAATTACAGTATCATTTTTGGCCTTAAATTCATCAATCAAATACGAATAAGTGTTTAGCGTTACGGTGATATTAGAGTGGCCTAATCGCTTGCTAATTGCGTATATATCTACGCCCTTGCCTAATAAGTAAGCTACATGGACATGGCGCAATGAGTGAAAATGAAACCCTTGCTTTTCGATACCAGCCGTACTCATAATAGAGCGTAGACATTTATTCAAAGCGTTGCTTGTGGGAATCGTTCCTAAAACGTTTTGAAACACCATAACACTACTATTAGCCTTTAAGTCTGCTAAATGGTTTAGCAACGACCGGTTAACCTTAATTACCCGGTTACTGCTTGCCGTCTTAGTGGATTTAAAGGCTTTTGTTTTTTCATTCCATGACTTATTGACTGAGATAGTGGAATGTAAGAAATCAATATCTTTCCAGGTTAGCGCCTGGACTTCTGATTTACGCATACCCGTATAAATGGCGGTTAGAATCATGTAACGACTGGTGTTCAATGGATTCAGGCCCTTAACAACCGCCTGCTTTAGCTTCGTCAATTCATCATTGGTAAGATACTGAACTTTTACCTTTTTATCGTGATTATAGGTAACCGTAACATTATGCGTAAAGTCCTTGCGGATAATATCATCATCAATCGCATAGTTTACAGCCGTCCTGATTGCGCCGTTTAGCTTGCTAACAGACTTGTAAGCATGATCAGCACCATACCAGTTAATAAATTCCTGGTACTCAGAACGGCGAATATCACGCATTTTGGTATCTTGCCAGTATTCACGAATGTATTTCTTCATAATACTGTACTGATTGCGAGCGCTAAAACTTTTGGCCTTGCTTTTCTTATAAAGACTGAAACTTGAAAGCACGAAAACTAGCCGGAGCTGCGTCAGCTTCGGCTTTTCT
>NZ_AZGM01000056.1 GCF_001435935.1 Limosilactobacillus panis DSM 6035 | reverse complement strand
TTGTTAAATTCCGAATGGAGCTTCTGATTCAGAGGCTTTTTGTCACAACCCCTTGCGCGTGTTACCACCTTTATTCGTGTCACTATCACTAGTGGCACCTCACCCCGTACGTGAAAAATCAGATACGATGGCGCTGTAACGGGCGCACCCGACTAAGACTCACAAATATCGCCTCAGTCACTCATAGGCTACTTTCATTATCCACTCATTCACCTAAATCTCACTAACATAGGTTCGCTGTGCAATGATGAGGAAAACTACTCTCCTATTCTTTGCGTTTTCAACTGTTTTTGATGTTGAAAATAATATTAGACGATTGTAATCGGTTGTCAATAGTTTTATTAGAAAATGATTATAAATCAATAAAAACTTGGTTGCCATTAACCCTGCTGGACAGCCAATATGAGTGCAAAAATATTAGTTTGCTGTCTACTTTATCATTGCTTTCTAATATAATAAATGCCGCAGCTTATTCAGATAACTTGACGTTCATCAATTTAATTCTATGCCATTATCCTTACACTTTAAAAGTGAAGGAGGGAAAGCTATGGTTAAGATTCAACTGTTTTTCACCCGGCAACGACGTGTAATCGTTGTCCTGATAACTGCTCTGCTGGTGCTTGCGGAAGTAGTGCGCTGGAGCGGGCAACTAGCAGTGGCCTACCAAATTACTATGGCTGTGGCTGGCGTCATTGGCTTGCTGCCAATCTTACTAACGGCAATTTCGTCATTACAGGTACGACTGATTTCCATCGATGTCCTGGTCAGTATTGCCGTAATCGGTGCTTTTATTATTGGCGAGTACAACGAAGCAGCCATTGTCACCTGGTTATTCATGTTCGGTGAGGTTCTAGAAGACGTCACCCTGCAAAAAACGCGGTCAGCGGTCAAGCAGCTTGCCGATTTGGCCCCGCAAACAGCTACGATCATTGATAAGAATGGAATGACCCACCAGGTCGACGTCGATTTTCTGGACCCCGGTACCCATGTTTTAGTTAAGACAGGTGCCAAAGTACCTGTTGATGGGGTGGTCATAACAGGAACTGCCCTGGTGAACGAAGCTAGTATTACCGGTGAATCCCGACTGGTGGATAAACAGGTTGGCGATGAGGTGTTTGCGGGAACAATTCTGGAAGACGGGACCGTCACGGTTAAGACGACCGCCGCGGGAGAGGATACCACCTTTGGTCAAATCATTGAAATGGTGGAAACCGCTCAGGACTCACAGACGCAAACCCAGCACTTTATTGATAAGTTTGCTAAACATTACACCCCCGTTGTCCTGCTAGTGGCAATCATGGTCGGAATTCTTACCCAGGACTTCCGCCTGGCAATTACGGTGATGGTCTTGGGGTGCCCTGGGGCCCTGGTAATTGGTGTGCCAGCCTCTACAGTTGCCGGAATCGGCAATGGTGCGCGACGGGGTATCTTATTTAAGGGTGCTGATGTAATGGACCGTTTACGCCATGTCGATACGGTGGCCTTTGATAAGACTGGAACTTTGACTGAGGGCGAGCCGGCGGTCAAGACATTCCTGGTGCTAAAAGGTGATCGGCAAGCAATTATCAATAAAGCCGTTGCCATCGAGCGGCAATCAGACCACCCCCTAGCTAAGGCGATTAGTGCCTACCACCCGCAGAAAGATTTGCATCCAACTGCTATTCAGACGATTAAAGGCCAGGGTGTCCGGGCGACAATCGCGGGTCGTGAATACTTGTTGGGGAATCAGCAACTTGTTAGTGAAGTAGTTGCTAAGGGTAGCCATCTTGACCGTGAGATAGGGCGTTTGACCAAGGCAGGGGCTTCACTAGTGATTTTTGCTAGTGCAGACCAGGCTGAGCTTGCCATTTGGGGAATTAAGGACCAGCTTCGTCCCCGAGCGGCGGGGGCCCTCCAGCAGTTAAAACAATTAGGGGCCCAACGGTTAATAATGCTGACCGGGGATAATGATAAAACGGCACGTGAGATTGCTGCAGCACTACCCATTGACGAAATTCATGCCGGGATGCTGCCTGCAGATAAGGCCACCTTTATTAAAGGTGAACGTGCGCGGGGACACAATGTTGCCTTTGTTGGTGACGGAATTAATGATAGCCCCGCCCTTGCCGTCGCTGATGTAGCCGTTGCAATGGGCTCGGGAACGGATGTAGCAATGGATGCTTCTGACCTGGTCCTCGTGAGGTCAGACCCGGCCAGCCTCGTCGGTGGTTTCCGGTTAGCTAAACAGACGGTGAAGAATATGAATGAGAACATCACCATCGCACTATTAACCGTTTTACTATTGTTCATCGGACTTTTTGCGGGTTATGTAGAGATGGCGTCGGGGATGCTGATTCACGAACTCAGTATCATCGTGGTAATCATTAATAGCATGCGGCTCATTAAATATTCATCTAAAAATTGACGGAGATCAATTTTTCGTGAGAAAAAGCAAAGTAGAATGAGCCCTGTAAGGAAGTGTTATGAATGGAAAAGGTAATGATGAAACTCGGCGGATTGACTTGCCCATCGTGCTTAACCAAGATTCAGAAAAGTGTTGAAGCGGTCAATGGTACCGCGGACGTAAAGGTCCTCTTTAACGCGGGAAAGGTTAAGTTTAATCTTGATGCGACCGTTGCCACACCAACTGTTGTGCAGCAAAGCATTGAGAAAATGGGTTACACAGTTCAGGAAATCAAGACTAAGGAGGCCTAGTATGACAAGTACAGAACAATACGAACAGGAACTGAAGCAGAGTGAGATTGACCACCACACCCCGACTGCCGGGGCGATGACCGGCCACATTATTGCTAACCTGTTGATCCATTCACTAAAAATCAGTCAGGCTAAGTTGTACGCTCAGGGACCGGCCGCCTTGTTTATGGCCCAGTACGGGGACCGGTGGATTGCCCACGAACAGGTCATGTTTGCGACACTTGACCGCTTGTTAGTTAACAATGGTGAAAGTATTCCCACGACGACGGACCAACTTAAGCAGTTCACGATGCTTAAAGAAGATGGTGCAAGTAAGTATGAAGCAGGCAATGACCAGTTATTTGACCTTATCAAAGACTTTGATACTCAGACGTTGTTTATTACTAAGGCAATTACCCTAGGTCAGCAATCAGATTGGCCGGAACTAGTGGATATTTTAACGGGCCTGTTGACATGGATTAAGGACCAAGTTGCCCTTGCCCAGCGTTTCTTAGGACACGACCTAAAAACAGGGTTGTATACTGAAGAAGATGACGATGACTTTTAATAATTAGCCAGTGGGGGTAGATTTTAATGGCCGAAGAACTATGTGTACGGCTGGTACCGTTGTTTAACCAATTGAATGTTAAAAACCAACGGCAGGTCGAACAGCTGGTTCACCACGAACATGTTACCCGGGGAACGATTATTGTCAGTCCAGCGACTAGTAACCGTTTGGTGATTATTAGGCGTGGGCGTGCCCGTATGTACCAACTGAGTATCAATGGTGAAGAACAGGTCCAGCGAATTCTGACCACTGGTGATTACGTCGGCGAAACCTGGCTGCTGGGGGTTGCCAATACCAGTAGTTACGTTGACGTAATGACTGATAGTGAAATTTGCGTATTGTACCGGGCGGACTTTATTCGCTTGATTCAAGATTACCAAGACATCGCCCTAAGACTTTTGACTGGTCAGGCAATGTTGATCAACGACCTGCGTTGGCAAACCCAGTTGCTAGGAATACCGACTATTAATGAACGGTTGAATACTTACCTTAGGTGGTTAGCTGCTAAGCAGGGAAGCTCGACGGTTACCCTCCCTCTGAAGTTAAAGGACCTTTCCTCTTATTTAGGGACGACTCCTGAGACCTTATCTCGTAAACTAACCCAATTACAAAAGGATGGGGTGATTAGCCGTCACTTACGGCAAATAAAAATCTTGAAAGAAACCTACTGAGCAGATTCCTTTATTTCTTACTAAAAGTGCATAAAATTAAAATTATTAAATATGGTTAAGGAGGGAATGGATGATGAAAAAATTAATGGTAACGGATGAGGCACTAGCGCGAATTAAGCGTCACCTTCGTCCCGATAAGCAGATTGTGTTGGACTTTGATGATGGGGTCGGGCCGTTTTCGGCAATCGGTAACTGTAACCTCGAGGCAAACTACCGGCTGATTTTTGTTAATAAGGACGTTGACTTGCCGGACTTTGACGAAAAAGTCAGTTCCAATATTGGCGATATTCACATTAAGAGCGAGCTGTATGCAAATATTCAGTTTGAAGACCAAATGGAAATTCGCTTTGACCCGAAACACTTCACCATGCCATTGGTTAGCCCAACCAAGATCCTGACTGACAACATTGAAGTGGTTGATATCGATGAACCACTGCAAAAGGAGTACAGTGGAACCCACGATTGCTAGGTCAGGCTAGGCAGTTGAATAATGAAAAGAAACTGGGAAAGCATTAAAGCGCGCCTTTGGCTAGTGTAGGAGGTATAAACAATACCAGCTGAAGGCACCTTGATGCTTTTTCTCCGTTACTAGTATTGCAAAATATTTCATGCTATGATTAATAATGCAAATATAATAATTAATGACGTCCATTGCGGAATTGCCCGCAATAGCACGGGGAGTATGGGGGCATCTATCTATTGAATAGGTAGGTGCCTTTTTTGTTGTCGCCTCTAGTAAAAAAGGAGTTGAGTTGCCAAATGGAAAAGCAAAGTGAAAAAATTCAGGGCTGGATGGTGTTAGCCGTCATTGCTGCCGGAGTGATGTCCTTTGCTGGAGTGGTAGTTGAGACGGCCGTGAATATCTCATTTCCGACCCTGATGCGTGAGTTTAAAATTTCTACTGACCTGGTTCAGTGGATGACAACGATTTGTCTGCTGACCGTTTCCCTGACGGTCCCCTTATCTGCCTACCTGAAACGGCGGTTTAAGACTAAGCATCTCTTTGTTTTCGCCAACCTTACTTTTACGGTAGGCCTTTTGATTGATATTTTGGCCCCTAACTTTTGGCTTCTGCTTGTTGGCCGCTTGGTTCAGGGAATTGGGACCGGCGTGGCCCTACCGTTAATGTTTAACATCATCCTTGATTGGGTACCGCAGCGACGGGTTGGCATGATGATGGGACTAGGGACAATGATTACTGGGATTGCCCCGGCAGTTGGTCCAACCTATGGTGGCCTTTTGGTTAATAGCCTTGGTTGGCGGTGGATTTTTATCTTCCTGCTACCGCTGTTGGTCCTTTCATTAATTACGGGAATGGTGACCATTCGGCAAAAGGGGCGGCTAATGAAGACGGAATTTGACTGGCTGAGTTTGGTGACATTGATTTTAATGTTTGCCGGGTTGACCACCGGTTTTGCCAATATGGGTAGCCAACCATTGCTTTCCTGGTTGGTATTAGGCAGCTTTGCAATAGGACTGATCGGTACCATTGCCTTCATCACCCGTTCGCTGAAAATTACAAGTCCAATTGTAAATCTAACCCTTTTTGCCCGCCACCGCTTTGCCCGACTGGCATTTGCTTTTCTCCTCTTTCAACTAACCGCCTTAGGCCTTTCCTTTCTCGTGCCTAACTACATTCAACTGGTTAACCATGGCAGTGCAATGTTAGCGGGGCTAATTGTTTTACCCGGAGCTGCCCTTGGTGCAGTGACGGGACCCTTTGGTGGACGCCTTCTTGACCAGTTTGGTGCCCGCAAACCCGTCCTCAGTGGAGTGGTGCTCAACCTTATTGCGGTGATTGGTCTGACCTGTCTGGCCCCTGATCGGTTAACTAACTCAACGATTATCTTTTTGTACATTGCCTTTATGGTCGGCGCAGGTTTGTCCTTTGGCAATATTATGACGAGCGCTTTAGCAAGTTTGCCGGACCAAAGTAATGGGGATGGCAATGCCATTTTGAATACCCTTCAGCAGTTTGCCGGTGCCGTGGGGACGTCTATTGCGTCGACAATCGTCGCGGCCAGCCAAGCAAATCATGCCCGGCCCCTGGACCAGGCGACTGCTATGGGCACCCAACACGCCTTGCTGGTCTTGCTAGTTGCTTTACTCTTGGAATTGGCGCTAGTTTATTGGACGTTGCCGAGGGATGATCGTTAAAGTTGCCAGGTGAGTCTATGAGTAAGGCAGATAAGGTTTAGCTTTTCCACGGAGTGATCTGTTTCAATATTTCCCTTCTTCACCTAACAATTATTCTTGTAATACGAAAATAGTAGGAGAGAATCTGAACCAATGACCCTTAAAATATAGCAATACATAAAACGAATAGGTAAGCATTAATTATAGGCATTTAACATTGCTAATCAACCGCTTCATAATAAAAAATGAAGGAGTGAATGGCAATGAAATATAGTCGGATTCCCCAAACAGAGATTAAAATTTCTCAGCTGGCAATCGGCGGGATGAGCTTCGGTAAGCCCGCGATGAAGACCTACCGTTGGATTTTAAATGAAGAAGAGACGGACAAAATGGTGCAGCACGCCCTGAGTCTGGGTATTAACTTCTTTGACACGGCCAACGTCTATGGGATGGGTACCAGTGAGAAATACATCGGTAACTCGTTGAAGAAACACCAGGTTCCCCGGGATAAGGTGGTTCTTGCCAGCAAGGTCTACTTTAATGATGGTCGCCTCTCTAAAGCGGCAATTAACCGTGAAATTGATGGGACGCTGCGACGACTAGGCACCGACTACCTTGACCTGTATATCATCCACCGTTTTGATTATGACCACCCGATTGAAGAAACGATGGCGGCCCTTGATAACCTGATCAAGGAAGGAAAAGTCCGGGCAATTGGGGCTTCTGCTATGTATGGCTACCAGTTCCAGAATATGCAGTACGTGGCTGAAAAGAACGGTTGGCACCAGTTTGTGGCGATGGAGAACCATTACAACCTCCTGTACCGCGAGGACGAGCGGGAGCTGATTCCCATTTGTAAACAGGACGGGGTAATGCTGATGCCGTATAGTCCGCTAGCTAGCGGTCACTTGACCCGGTCAACCTGGGAAGGACACTCCAAGCGGAACGCAACCGATACCTCCGAACGGGCAAAGTATGATCACGCTAAGGAGCAAGATATGCCGATCATAAAGCGGGTGGCCACGCTAGCAGATCAGCACCACGTTAAGATGTCACAGATTGCCCTGGCCTGGCAATGGGCAAAAGGAGTTACTGCGCCAATCATCGGGGCAACTAAGGAACAGTACCTGGACGATGCCGCTCAAGCGGTTGATGTTGAACTGACCCCTGATGAGGTAGATTACCTTGATGAGCCATACACCGCCCATGAGATTGTCGGCGCGCTGGACCAAAATCCCGTGGGGATGCTGCCGAAAGATGTTAAATAGCTAAAAAGTAAGGAAGCGCTAATCATGCAAATGGTAAAACTTAATAACGGAATAACGATGCCTCAACTAGGCTTTGGCGTTTTCCAGATGGATGATCTTGATGAATGTTATCAAGCTGTGACGGATGCAATTAGAGCTGGCTACCGCCTGTTTGATACGGCGGCGACTTACGGAAATGAGGCAGCCGTTGGCCGGGCAATTCGGGAAAGCGGCATCCCGCGTGACCAGTTTTTTGTTACGTCGAAGATGTGGATACAAGATTATCAGGGAACAGGGCCGCAAAGGGCAATTGCCCATTCGTTAGCGGCGCTGGGCCTCGATTACATCGACTTGTACCTGATCCATATGCCCTATGGGGATGTCTTCAATGCCTGGCGAGCAATGGAAAAAGCCTACCGGGCTGGGAAAATACGGGCAATTGGTGTTTCTAATTTCTCACCCAATCAGGTTACGAACCTAATGCTTTTTAATAATGTCAAGCCAGCGGTTAACCAGTTAGAAGTTAATCCGTGGAACCAGCAACGGGAAAACTTTTCGTTTGATCAAGAACAAGATATTCAAGTCGAAGCCTGGGCCCCATTTGCAGAAGGCAAGGGCCAGATATTTAATAATGCAGTTCTCCAGAAAGTTGCCTTGGCCCACCACAAAACTACCGGTCAGGTTATCTTGCGGTGGTTGATCCAGCGGGGCATTGTGGTTATCCCTAAGAGTGTTCACCGGGACCGAATTCAAGAAAATATTAGTGTCTTTGACTTCTCATTGTCAGAGGAAGAGATGCATATGATTGAAAAACTTGATCGGCGGCAAAGCCAATTCTTCGATCCTCATGATCCAGAAGCAATTGCAACGATTGTGAAGGGCGGTCGCCCCGGTGCTAATCATTAGAAATTTGAATATCAAAACGAGAGGAGAGGGACCGCGATAAGCTTAGTAGGGAATCTGTATTATACTGGCCAAAACGGCAGCGCCAAGAAGTTTGTCAATGAAATGGAAAAAGCCGGGATTGCTCAACGAATCCGTGATGAAAAGGGAAATGAGCGTTACGATTACTTTCAGTCGCTCAACGATGCCGAAACGATTCTCTTGATTGATAGCTGGCGGGACCAGGCGGCATTGGATGCCCACCATGCATCACCGATGATGGATGAGTTGGCAGCCTTGCGGGAAAAGTACGACCTCCACATGAAGGTTGAGCGCTACGTTACGGATGAACAAGGGATGCCGGCCGGTGACCAGAAATTTATTCGCAAGTAAGTAACTAAAAAGAAGCTGGGAAAAAAGCATCAGAGCGCTCCGTATGGCTAGTATAGGGCAATCGTTGGCACGGAACGGGCCGGCGATTGTCCGTAACTAGACACTAGGAGCGCGCTTTTTTTTCGCGATTATAACATTCGGAGATAGAAAAGAGGCTGGCGAGAAAACTATGGGCTTCTCGCCAGCCCCATTTCGAATTTATATAGTAATTACGGGAGAAAAGCGTGTCCTGGTGCTTTTGCAAGCTTCTTACTTCTCAAGCTGCTTAAGCAAATCTGCCGGAACGTGGCGCGGACCTTGGACAGAGGTCACCCCTTGTTGCTTGATGTAGGAAAGGGAAAACTGGCCGTGAGCGTACTCCTTTTCGAACTGGAGCTTCATGACCCGGTTGATTTTTAACCGCGGACTCTGGTAATCATAGGGGATATCAGTTTCAACCACCCGGCAGCGATAAATGATTGCCTTGATCGGTGCGGAGACATAGAGAAATGCTGTGTCACCAACCCGGACCTTAGTCGACTGCTTCCAGATAATGGTGTCGTTGTTAACGAAGGCGTGCATGATGTCGTAGTACTTCGGATTAGCAGGAATCAACCAGGCCCGGGGCTTGGTAAGAATTTGCCGACTGGCCTGGACAAGCTTTTGAAGTTTCTTGTCACTTAGGTGGTCGTCAAGGGTCACGCAAACCCAGTTTTTCTTGCTGAGGTGGTAGCCGGGATAAATTCCCTTTCGTTTGAGGAGCGCAGAACGTTGTTGAGTGGTACAGCGGAGGTCGATAACTTCGATCTTGGCTTGGTCGGGTGCCCCTTTATCAGTTAATCGGGCCCGGGGGATGTTCATTACCAACCCGTACCACTTTTGCGACTGGGGTTCACGAAAGGCCGCATAGTCGGGTAGTTTTTTGAAGACAAATTCTGGCTGGTCGTGAAATTCCTGGTTAATCCAGGCAGCGAGCCGGTTGGCCTGGTCACTATGGAAGGGTTCGGTAATAAAACATTTCCGGGCAATTTCGTGGAGGAGGTCAATGTAGGCGGTACGAACTTGGGCGGCAAAGGGACCACAGTGAATTGCTCGCAGGGGGAGATATTCTTCGCCGGTACCGTTGTCGATGACGTTACCACTGATTTGACCATCACGACTGACCCGGATGATTGCCCGGAACTGTCCATCCATAAAGTCTTGCTTGAACTGGTAATCATGTTTGCGCTTAGTAAAACCGGCAGCGGGGAATTTAGTGAAATCCGGGCGCTGCTTTTGGAAAGTCTCTTCTTCGATTGTCATGGTGGGCCTCCTAACTTTTTTATTATAAACCGGTTCGTGGAGGCTGGGCTAATGATTCGAATCAGTGCAGAGTTGAAGACCCACTAGGCCTGTTCGGTGGCCACAGGTGTTAGCGAGTGGCACTCCACAGCGCTTCTTATTGAAGATATTCTAGTGCCGAAATATCTTGGTACGGAAAGAGAAGCTATATTAAATGCTTTCGTGGCAAACTAAAGAAATGATGGTGAGTGGGAGTCGTAATGTTTACTGGCGAATGCTGTTTTATGGTAAGGTAACTATAAAATAGTAAGGAGTGACGACGATGACAAAAGTAGCAATCATTGGTGCTTCCGGGATGGCCGGTAGTGCGATTTACCAGCAGGCAGCAGGAAATGATGGATTGGCAGTAACGGGAATTATCCGTGATGAAGCTAAGGCCCGCCAGGTTCTGGGCGCTAACGCCAACCTGTTGGTGGGGGATGTCTTGACGTTGCGTTCCGCTACGCTGGGGGAATTTGACATTATTGTGGACGCCTTTAATCCGGGCCCGGCCCACGCTGACCAGCAGCTTGACCTGGCGAAGAAGCTGGTCCAGGTCGCCCAGCAGCACTCGGCACGGCTGATCTTTATTCTGGGTGCCGGCAGCCTGCGGACGGGCAGTGACCGCCATTACTTCGTGGAAGACATCGCCAAGACCCCCGGGGCGGATAAATGGATCAATACGCCTCGTCAACAGCTTAAGGAGTATCAATACCTGATGACGGTTAACGATGTTGATTGGCTGGGTATTTCGCCGTCGGCCATGTTTGTGCCGGGCCCGGCTAGTAAATACGTTATCGGGGGTGACGACTTACTGGTTAACGGGGATGGTCAATCACAAGTCACCGCGGGGACGATGGCCAAGTTGGTTATCAACGAGGTTTGCGCCCCTCACTACCACCAGCAACGGATTACCGTGATTGACGCTTAACTTGATGGCTTGTCTTCACGCCCCGTTGCCGTGAAGCTGGTCTTTAGGAAAGTACTAAGAGGACGCTAGTATTCGGTTTTTTCGGATACTAGCGCCTTTTTTAACATTATTCGAAATACCAATTGACTGTTACGCAACGTTACAGGATACATTTAATGATAAAGAAACAAAAAGAGGTTTTAATTATGTCAAAGGATACAATGCAAGCTATTCAACTCACCCAGCCATGTGCTGCTGATGAATTACACCCGACGACGGTGCCGGTTCCCCAGCTAAAGCCTGGTTACGCCTTGGTCAAGGTCAAGGCCTTTGGCGTTAACGAATCCGAGTTAACGAGCCGGAAGGGTAAATCTTCACCAGACTTTAAATTTCCCCGGATCCTTGGTATCGAAGGGGTAGGAATCATTGACCGGGTCAACGCGGGCTCCAGTTTTAAGCCGGGCCAAAAGGTGGTCACAATGATGGGCGGCATGGGTCGCGCCATTGATGGTTCCTATGCTGAATACATGTTGATTAAGGAGAAGAACCTGATTCCATTTGAAAGTGGCCTTGACTGGTCAATCATCGGTGCTTTACCAGAAATGCTCCAGACCGCCTATGGTTCAATTACCCAGGGCCTTCGCGTGCAAACGGGTGACCTTCTCTTAGTTCGGGGTGGCAGCTCGACGGTTGGCCTGATGGCGGCTGTCCTGGCGTATCACATGGGTGCCAAAGTGATTGCTAGCACGCGAAACGAAAACAAGCTGGCTACAATGGCGAAGTTGGGAATTGATTACCCAGTTTTGGATGACCGGGACTTTGCTGACCGGGTCAAGAAGATTGCACCAGACAAGGTCGACAAGGTACTGGAACTAGTTGGATTTTCAACTCTCTTCCAGGATATGGGCTTAGTTAAGGAAGGTGGTTATACTTGCTTTACCGGGGCCCTCGGTGGGAAGTGGACACTGAACAACTTTTCGCCATTCATGATTCCAACCGGTGTTTTCCTGACGAGCTACGCTGGCGAGGCTAAGGACTTGCCTGCAAAGTACTTTAACCACATCCTCAAATTGATTGAAGACCGTCAACTTACCGTACCGCTTGCCAAAGTTTACCACGGCCTGAGTGAGGTTGGTGAGGCGCAAGCTAACTTGGAGTCGGGCAAGTTTAGCGGTAAGCACGTAGTAGTCCTTTAAAAGAAACCTATCCTAAAAGAGGAATGAAAAAATGGATGATAAGCAGCTAATGACCATTTCACAATTTGCTAAGGCAGTCGGCACAACCCGGCGAACGCTTCTTTTTTATGACCAAAGGGGAATCTTCAAGCCCAAAAAGACCATGGCTAATGGCTACCATTACTACGGCTATGAGCAGATCTACAAGATGAATTTTATTCTGGGGCTCCGCGACCTCGGACTCTCAGTGGGAAATATTAAAGATTACCTCAACGATAATAGTTCAGAGACGCTTAACAGGAAACTTGGCGAACTGAAAGAAAAGGTTCAGACACGAATTAAGAATCTCCAGCAGGTACTAGCAATCCTAGACCAGAAGGAAGAAGATAACACCCAACTGACGAATGTTGGCTTTTATGTCGTCAAGAAAATTTTCTTCCCGCTTCGTGAGTTTTGGTGCTCGGACTTTAAAGTGGACTGCTCAGAAAAAGAAATCGCCCAGGCATACAGCAATTTCTACCAGCGGCTGGGCGCGGGAATTATGGCCAATAACATGCTATCTGGTTTCTTGACCGACTTACCTCAGGCCCAAGCAAATTGTTATGCCGATGCCGGCTTCCGCATCATTAAGGAAAAGTCCTTTGCCAGCCTGATAAACATGCCAGTAATGAACCAGGCCAACGGTGAGTACGTGGTAGTTAAGGTTAAAAATGATGGCGCAGGGATTGAAAAGGGCCTTGCTGCACTTCGTGACTTCGTGGCCCAACAAGGTCTCAAAATTGGTAATGACCTCTGGCAATTTAATCTCGGGTTGGACATCAAACGTCTCGGCCTGACGGAAAATAGTATTCTTGCTTACCAAATTATTTAGCAAAGGAACTTGACTGTTTCCCAACGTTACGGTGAATAATGCCGTTAAAAGAAAAAGGAGAACGAAAATGAAAAGTGCGAAGACAGTTGCTAAACACATTATTGAAATGGAAAAAGGAGCCCTTGATAAGTACTATGCTGGTGACATGACCGGTTACTATGATATTTGGTCGCACGATGATTTTTCTTACTTTGATACTTGACCATGCCAAACGGGTGGATAGCTTTGCTGCGATTAAGGATTTTATGGATAAGAACCTGGCGGGAAAGATGCACGCCGACACTTACCAGTTTGTGGCACCCCGGGTTCAGCTGCATGGCGACACTGCCATCTTGACCTACCAGCTGTTTGCTGATACGAATTTTATTAATATGAAATACAATGTGGTCGAGGTTTTCCAGAAGAACACCACCGGTGAATGGAAGGTGGTTCATTCGACTTGGGATACCATCACCCCATATGCTCGTGACCTTTCACAAGACCAGAAGGGAACCGTCACCGCATAAGACAAACAAAAGCCTTGCACGCCAATTTACCGTGCAAGGCTTTACTAGCTTTAGTTAAAGACCTAGGTACTTGTCCTTGATCATCTCCGCCTTTTTGGCGTGATCTTCAGGATAGATGAAACTGTAATCAATCCCAAGCTTGGCCAGTTCGTCCAGGATCGGTCGCTTGTACTGGGCGGGGATGATGTACTTTTCCTTTTCATCTGGGTTTTCCGAATTATAGAGACTGAGAATATCGATTGCCAGCTGGGCCCGCTTTTCAACCTCTTCATAATCGATTTCCACTGATTGGTCATATTCGTCACCAATGAAGGGCACAAAAAGGAAAAGCCCCTGCTGGTTTTCCATCCGTCGGCTCATCCGCTTACTTGTGACGATCTTGGGCACGATTAGTTCAAGCGGGTTTAGCTTATTGGCGAAACTTGGGATATCGCGCTTGGCCTCTTCAAACAGCCGGAGGAAAGGCAGGGTTTGAAGGTCGTGCTTGAACTCGGCAAAGTAATTTGAATCTTCATCTTCGAAATAGTTTAAGTAGTCATCACTCCATAGGCGATGCTGCTGAGCAATGTAGCTATTATCTAATTGATAGAAGTCTTTGACAGTCTGGAAAAACGAGCTTTTGTCCGCCATTGATTGGCGGGCAAGCGATGACTCTAGTTGCATCTCATTGCTGAAAGCATTCTTTTTGAAGTAGTTATGGTTGGTAAGGCCGCTTTTAAAATTATATTCGTTGATTAGGTTGTGCCAACCGCGCTGGTTCAACATTTTCGCTAGTTTATCGGGATTCGGTTGGTCCTTATAAACATAAACTTCACCATTTCCCTGACCGCCCTTGACCGCGAAGAAGAGGGCAATCAGGGGGTTAGAACTAACATCCAGTAGCCGGGTCGGCAGGTGGTAGTGTTCCATAAGTGCCATCCGTTCAAAGTTTGTCCGACACTTTTCGAAGAGCTGGGGGTCCGTCATGAGGAAGTCATTAAACAGGTTGTCTTCGTTATCGAGCAGTTTCCGACTCCGAAAAATTGCTGGCAAGGTATTAGAAAAGGCATCATCTTTCCCACGGAAGTAATAATTATGTTCCTTATTGTTGATCAACTTTTCAATTTCTTGGATATAGTTAGAAACGGTTTGGATGTTATGGATCATTAAACTAGCCTACCTTTACAAAGCCAGAGTGCGTCTTCGTAAATAAATTTTAAACTAGCTCAACAGGAAATACTAGTGTAAACGCTTAACGTTTTTAACTAGGCAACGTTCGCCCGGCATTGAGCAGCCTGCAATTCAAGAATGCGGACTTCGCGGGGAATAAACTGGCGGATATCGTCGGCATTATAACCAATCTGGAGTCGTTGCTCATCAACGATTAGCGGGTATCGTAAAAGAGACGGATTCTGGTTGATCAGCCCTAGCAGCTCTTTTAGCGATAGGTCGTCATTAAGCACCCGTACCTTTAACCGCTTGTAAGCCTTAGAGCGGGTACAGATAATATCTTTTGTACCATTTTCGGTTAGGTAAAGGATTTGTTTAAACTCCGTAAAGGTGAGGCGACTATTTGCGACGTTGCGTTCACTAAAGGCGAGGTGGTGATCTTCTAACTACGCCCGGGCCTTGCGCGATGAACTACTTTGCGGTGATACAAATAGTTTGATCATTAGAAAAACTCCCTTCTGTTTTGTTGTTCAGCATAAACTAGGACGCAACGTTACAGTCAAGTTACTTTAGTAGCTTTGTCCTTGATGGTGTCTTATTCTCGTAGAAGAACCGATTGTTAGATGAAAGGAGAACTGGTAATGGCTGAAGATATATCATTATTTGGCAGTCCGGCGGGTGGACACTTTAAGCAGCCACTGGCTGACCGGATGCGCCCGCATAAACTAACTGAGATGGTGGGTCAGGAGCACTTGTTGGCGGCCGGGAAGCCACTTCGTCAAATCATTGATCAACACATCCCCATCCCCTTGATTTTGTGGGGGCCACCAGGAACGGGGAAGACGACCCTTGCCCACGTGGTTGCTAACGAACTCCACTACCCCTTTGAACAGTTCAACGCCAGCATTGAAAACAAGGGTCAGTTAACTAAGTTGATTAATCGCCACCCGACTGAGTCATTCGTCTTGCTCCTGGATGAAATTCACCGCTTGACTAAACCAATCCAGGACTACCTATTACCCTACCTGGAAAATGGTCATGTTCTTTTGGTCGGAGCGACCACGGAGAACCCGATTTTATCACTTGTTCCCGCAATTCGGTCCCGCTGTCAGATCTTTGAGTTTCATCCTTTAAAGACGGCGGATATCCAACAAATGGTCGTCCGGGCCGCCCACCGGGTTTTTGATTACCAAATTCCTGCCGAAATTGCTCACATGATTGCCAACACCGGCAATGGTGATGTGCGGACGGCATTGAATGTTCTTGATACCCTTTACGCCATGTACCAGGAAAAACTGACGGTTAGCCAGGTAAGAAATTTTAGCCGCCAGCAGCACCTGACATACGATAAGGATGCCACCCAGCATTATGACTACCTTTCAGCATGGCGTGACTCTGTTGAGGGTTCTGATGCCGATGCCGCCCTTTACTATTTAGCGGTTTTACTGGAGGCTGGGGATCTTGAATCGGTCGTGCGCAGTTTGAAAGACATGAATGCTCTTGATATGGGCCTGGCTGACCCGGCACGGGCCGTCCAGGTAATCACGCTTGCCAATACGGCCTTAGAGATTGGCTTGCCACGAGCTAGTACCCACGTGGCCATGGCGACAATGTTGTTGGCAATCAGTCCGCGGTCCGACTCGGCAATGCAAGCTTACCGGCGGGCAGCAAAGGACGCCCAAAATGCTAGTCAGCACCCGATGCCACCGTACCTGCGGGATGTTCATTATAAGGGAGCGGACAAGTTGCGTGGTGCCGGATTAATGAAAAACATGTTTGAAGAACCGAAGAAAGTCGCTAAGCAACCATATCTACCAGCTGATTTAATCGGCCGCCACTACTATGAGCCGGCGTCAAATGAGAACGAGCAACGGTTGTACTACCAATACCAGAAGTTGTTTGAGTACATTTACCAACGACCATTTAAGCCCGATTCAAGGCTAAGTCACTTTGATCACTTTAACCCGTATCAATAGGGACGCTTTGTCAAATAACTCTTTCATCCAGACAATGATTGGGAAAATCTGAGTGGTAATTTAACCTTTCTACCAACCGCGTTATAATTGACCTGGTATATTGAATAAAGAAATGGGAGGTGAAATGAGATGGTAACTCCAAAGCCTTATTTTCAAGGTATTATGGTGGAAATCTTTTCCCTGGCCTGGATGGTGCTTGAATTTTTAATTGGCTGCTGGTCAGGAATTCAGGCCCATTCTCTTTTGCTAATTGTCTTTGGCCTTGACAGTTTACTGGAAATTATCTCCGGAGGTGCACTATTATGGCGGTTACTGGTTAGTACCCGCCTGTCAGCTGGTGCAATTGCAAAAGTGGAAAGGCAGGCCAGTCGGATCGTTGGTTGGTGTTTGATGGCCCTGGCTGTTTACATTATCGTAACGTCTGGATATAACCTGTTGACTCACCAAGGTGCTGAAAGAAGTTTATTAGGTACCCTAATGGCCTTGGCATCGCTGATTTGCATGCCAATCTTGATGGTTATCAAGCTCCGGATCGCTGAGCAGATTGACTCAGCAGCTCTCAAAGAGGATGCCATGTGTAATTTAACCTGTGCCTATACCGCTGGAGCAGTCTTGGTTGGCAACCTGCTAACCATCTGGCAGGGCTGGTGGTGGTCAGACAGTATCTTCTCCCTCCTATTAGTTATCTTGATTGTAAAAGAGGGACTTGAGGGCATTCGTGCCTAGGTTTTGACCATGGTTGACACCAAAATTAAAAATAAATGTGAAAAATTATTGCCATTTTAATTTTAGCCATGATAATATATAAAACATCAATTAACGAAAGAGAGGACAAGAGAATGCTTTTAACTGCCAATGCACAAGTTAAAATTATTATTATTCGGATCATTGAATAGGTGGTGCGGATAATTTAGTGCTGTTCGCATTGCCAAAAGGAGGTGCGGACAGTAACGGTAATGGCTTTTTCTTGTCAGGGGGTTGTAACAAAAAGCCTCTGAATCAGAAGCTCCATTCGGAATTTAACAAAAATTCTGAATGG